>CAJVYO010000083.1 GCA_913009515.1 uncultured Methylococcaceae bacterium | reverse complement strand
CCAACCCACTAAATTAATGCCATAACGTAAGCCATCTGTACATAATTCTAATGCCCCACTCGCTCTAAACACGCCAATAGCGACTAGCATTGCGACTAAATAGGGAATAATCATAATAGCAGTACTAAAGCCTTCCTTTGCACCTTCAATAAACGCTTCATAGGCGTTAATTCGCTGGTAACTTGCCATCAAAATAAAGGCAATTACCAAACTGAATAAAATAACATTACTAATCAGTGCTGATTGCTGCATCATATCAACTTGGCTTAATTGACTAAAATAATACACAATGCCAAGCACCAAACTGCTAAAGCCTATTAAGTAGCTTAAAATAACCTTGTCCCATAGGTTAATTTTTTGTATCCATGCAACCGCTAAAATACCGATTAAAGTAGAGCAATACGTCGCAATTAAAATAGGTATAAACACGTCCGCAGGATTACTTGCCCCTAGTTGATGTCGATAGGTAAAAATAGTCACCGGAAATAAGGTGACCGCCGAGGTATTAATTACTAAAAATAAAATTTGGGCATTACTGGCAGTATTAGGACTCGGATTCAAGCTTTGCAAGGCTTTCATGGCTTTAATGCCTAAAGGTGTTGCGGCGTTATCTAAACCTAATGCATTGGCAGAAATATTCATCACCATTGCCCCGAGTGCGGGGTGATTGTCAGGGACTTCGGGCATTAAACGCTTAAATAAGGGGGTTAAACCTCGGGTTAACAATCGAATTAAGCCACTTTTCTCACCAATATTCATAATCCCTAGCCACAGCGATAAAATACCGGTTAACCCTAAGGCTATCTCAAAAGCCGTTTTAGACAGTGTAAACATCACTTGAATCATCTCAGCAAAAACCTGCTGTTCACCTAAGAATACTAATTTACCTAACGCTAATATAAACGCGATGATAAAAAATAAGACCCAAATAATATTTAACATAAATTTCCTGAAAAAAAGGCAAAAAAAAGCCCGCTAATGCGGGCTTTTTTTAGTATGAAAGAAAGTTAATTCTTTATACTGGTGTAACACTTGTAGCTTGAGGACCTTTAGGACCGTCTTCTACTTCAAAAGTCACTAATTGACCTTCGTTTAATGTTTTAAATCCTGATCCTTGAATTGCACTGAAATGTACGAATACATCTGCACCGCCGTCATCTTGAGAAATAAAACCGAAACCTTTTGATTCGTTGAACCACTTAACGCTACCTGTAGCCATAATACTGTACCTAGAAATTTAAAATAAAAAAATAATGCATACAGTTAATGAAACGTATAACGTGTAACGGGGTAACACAGAGTGAACAACCATACCTGCTAATACCAAAACCTGTAGCTCTGGTTAGTATAGGGGAATATAAATTAGATTGCTAGAAAATTTTTATAAAACTTTAATGATATAGACTACTTTTAGCAATACGTTCATCTATTTTCTTTAATGTATATTGATATTTCACATCATAAATAGAATGATATTTTTGTTTAAATGCCTTTGTATTCAAATGCTCTGGTAAATTTTTAATACTCGGCATAAACGCTGAATAATGTTTAATATTTGCCATTTTCATTTGTAATGCAAAGGCTTGCTCTCCGTTTAATATTGCGTATTCAGCGAAATAAATACCCGCCTTATCTGCTGCTAAATCAACAAAACTAAAGCCGCTGCCTCGTTCCGCATCAGACAATTCTTTCTCTAAACCTAGCATATAAGCAGCCTGCCCGCTTCCTGACGAAGCTAACATCGCCGACCACATAAAATGCTGCACTAAATCCATTCGTTTATACATATACACCGCATAATACGGTAAACCTTGTTTTAAAATGGCTTGCTTACCCTTATTAACATATTGATTCACAATAAAAATAACTAATTTATTTTCAGCCACGGCATTATTTATGGTAGAACGTTGGTGGGCTAATTCAAATAAACCTTGCAGCAATTCACTCAATGATAATAACCATTTAGGATTATGTGCGATTAATATTTGTTTTAATCGAGCTTGATATTGTGCCAAGGCACGCTCATCAATTTTAGGGGCTAATATTTTTTGCAAAGCACCCAAAGAATTATTCGGTAACGCATATTCAATATGCAAGGTTTGCTTGTGTAAACTTAAATGCTTTAAATTTTGTCTAAAAAAAGTAACATATTCATTTAGATGGGTATATTTTATCAAACTATCAATTAAAAATTCAGCATAGCCATCAGCAATAACAAGCTCTCCAATGCGTAAATTTTTCAAAAAAGGCGCTTGGTGAGCAGGCAAATGTAATTGAAACTGCATCAGCATATAACGCCCCAATAGATTCTCAGGCAAACTAAAGGCTAATTTAAAATCAATAAAGTCATCGGTTAATTGAATAGCCACTCGGGTATCAATATATAAATTCAAGACATAAGTGCCCGCAAGGTTTAAATCGCGTTCCGATAAATTTAAATGAACCCTTTCACCTGCTGCTGCTTGATTCGCATAAATAATACTTTTCGCTTTTTGAATATCTTCCGAGCTCAATCGCCAGGCTGAAAAATCAGCAGGTTTATCATTTTGCGTGCTCAACACCAAACAGACTGCCAATAATATCGGCGGCAAACTTAAAACATATAAAATAATACGTAAAACAAACAACATTAAAGCAAGCTAAGACACACTAAGTGTGATCCCTGCGGGCTTAAGATAATCCGCTTCTTGCTGTAAATCTGCATGGGTCAAAGGGGCATTGTCCAGCCATTGTTCAGGAAATATTAAACATAACGTGGTTTTATTGAGTGTCATCTCAAAATCAGGCACCGCTGTACTACTGCGATTACGCTGTAATATCACTGCTAAACGCAAAATAACAATCATATATAATGCCTGCGTATCCCACGGTTTACTGAGTGCTTTTAATTTTTTTAAACTAATTTTACGGCGATGATTTAACACTAATAATGATAATAAGGTCTGATTTTTTTGTGAGAATCCTGATAAATCACCATGCTTTATCACATAAGCACCGTGTTTATGATATTGGCTGTGAGCAATATTCCGCCCAATTTCATGCAATTCAGCCGCCCACATTAAATATTGAGCCATCACCGTTACATGCTCACCTAAAAAAGGCTCTACTTGCTTTACCAGCCGTGCAATGGTTTGTTTAATTAAATTGGCTTGCCCGTTATCAGTATGGTAATGCAGGGCCAATGATTTAACGGTTTCTGAGCGCACATCACGATTGGCTAACCGCCCCAAATAATCATAAATCAAGCCTTCTCGCAACGCACCATCTGAGACACTCATACTTTGAATGCCTAATACTTTAAAGGTGGTATATAAAATAACAAAACCACCCATAATCACCGGCAAACGCTCTTCATCTAATCCCAGAAAATTTAACTGTGAAACATGCTTACAATTCAACGCATGCTGCTTAAATTTTTCTAGCCCCTCAAGCGTAATATCATTTTGGCACCATTGATGGGCAATTAAAATTTTACAAACCGCTCGAATACTCCCTGATGCTCCAATCGCCTCATCCCAATGCACATAATTAAACTGCTTTTTATGTGCATTTAGATGCCGCTTAACAAAAATAACCGCTTTTTTAAATTGCTGCGTTTCGATGATGCCCGCCTTAAAAAAACGCTGGCTAATTGTGACACAGCCCATATTCAAACTTTCTTTTTTAGACGATTGAATATGCGTACCAATAATGTATTCGGTACTACCGCCACCAATATCCATCACTAAACGACGATTAGCATTGGTTTGTAAACTATTAGCAACCCCTTGATAAATTAATCGTGCTTCTTCAATACCTGAAATAATATGAATAGAATAGCCCAATGCCGCTTCTGCCTTGGCTAAAAATTCCGCTGAATTTTTAGCCATACGTAAGGTATTGGTGCCGACAATCCGTACCCGTGTAGCAGAAAAATTTTCAATACGTTGCCCAAAACGCTTTAAACATGCCAAAGCTCGTTGCTGCGTGTCTTCATTAATAATATTTTTTTCATTTAAGCCTGATGCTAAGCGCACCATTTCCTTAAGGCGATCAATGACTTTAATCTGCCCATCCGTCACCTGACAAATAATCATATGAAAACTATTAGACCCTAAATCAACAGCGGCCACTAATTCAGAAGTACTATCTAAAGCAGTAATATCAGTCATTATTTTGTATCTATAAGCATAAAATTATCGACATTATAGACAATTAAATTGGTTTATAAGCAGACAATAGCAAAATAAATCACTTAAAATAACAAAAATGACCACTTATCAGCACTCATCCACTTTAAATTCAGAATTTTTTATATGACTATTGAACAAACATTACAAAATCGCAGCAATCAACAATGTGAACTGTGCACCTCTAAAGATGCGTTAAGCGTTTATTCTTTAGCGACTGCAACCATGCAAGACAGTGCAGATAATGCAGTGTTAATATGTAAAACCTGCCATGAGCAACTAACAACCCCAGCTTTAATGGATACTCAGCATTGGCAGTGCATTAATAACAGTATGTGGAGTACTGAACTGCCGGTACAAATTATGGCTTGGCGGATTTTAAAATGCTTATCAGCCGAATCTTGGGCTCAAGATTTATTAGATATGCTGTATTTAGACGCAGAGACACTGGAATGGGCAGAATCACAATTATTGATAAAAGAGAATAATGATACCGATGACATAACAGTTGATAATAATGGCAGTCAATTAATCGCAGGGGATACGGTGACACTCATTAAAGATTTAGATGTAAAAGGGGCAGGATTCACCGCTAAACGCGGTACCGTGGTTAAAAATATTGCTTTAACAAATAACCCGAAACATATTGAAGGGCGTGTTAATGGCGTACGGATTGTATTAGTCGCTGATTACTTAAAGAAATCCATGTAATTCAGCAGACATAAAAAAGCCCCGACAATATCGAGGCTTTTTTGATTAATCCTTAGTCAATTCTAAATTATTGCTTAAATCTTCGGTTTTATTCCAATCTGAAAATGGAAAGGGAATCACATCGGTATTAAAGGTCAAAAATAATAAAATATGATAAATATACGCTGATAATTTTTGTCCAAAATTTAAAATATGCTGATTCGGACTGCCGGTTAATAATGCCGACGCAATTTGCAACAAAATAATGACCCATAATAAGGTACGTACCACCCCCATTACAATCGCGAAAATTAAAATATAAGCAATCCGTTTCCAGGTATTAATTTGCTTTAAATTCTGATTAAGCTCTTCATCCATCTTCATTACCCTCTATTCATTACATCACGTAAATCAAGTGCCGCTGCATTTGCTCGTGATACATAACTTGCCATTGCTAATGAATAATTAGCAAAAATACCATAACCATCACCGTTTAAAATCATCGGACTGGTAATCGGTGCTAACGCATTTTCCATTTCATGAATCATAATATCTACAGTATCCATTGCTCGTTTATCTTCAAGAATCAAATTAAAATCGTATTTGATGGCTTTTAAAATATGTAATAATGCCCAGCAAGACCCACGAGCCTCCCAAAACACGTTATCTAATTCTAGCCATGATGTTTGTGAAATCGCCGCTGATTTTTCCAATTGAATATCATAGGCTTCATAACGGTCAGTACTGGCACTTAACTTGGTAGAAATTCCACCCAAACGCTTGATAATAATTTCGACATACTGCCATAAATTATCGGCTCGAGAATAAAAATGCCCCGGATTTTTATGTGTCGGGTCAGATAACCTCACCATATAATCATGTAACGCATCAATCCCTTTTTGATACTCTGCTTCAGAAGAAGGTAATGCCCATGAATTGTGTTCATAGTAAAAATAAGGCTCTGCAATCGCTAAATCAGGATCTTCGGCTGATTGAGATTGTGAACGTGCCAAATGATTTCGTAACGCAGATGCTCCGTCACGTAACATCACCAATACCCCATATTCCCAACTGGTAATATTATCTAATATCAATCCAGGCGGGCCCACATCATTAGTGATATAACCACCTGATTTATGGAGTAATGTTTCGGCAATATGCGCTAAAGTATTAGCATACACATAACCGACATGTAAATCTTCAGTCTGATCAAGTGCTTGACGTTCTTTTGCTTCTACTATGACATCAAATTGTCTAGGTTCAATACTCCAATAACCCCCCAAAGCAATGATAACAACGATGATAATTGCCGTTATTACTCCAAAAAACCATGCAAAACCTTTCGTTTCTGCTTCTTGCGAAAAATCGCTTGCTGACATGTTATAACCTTAAATTAAATTAAATGCCGAAATAGACTTAATATTAAGCGTGTTCACTTTATATTAATGTTAATTTTCTAAAATTTTTATTAAAAAATATCCACTCATAATACCACTTTTATCCTCACACCCACGGATTATCAAAATTCACGCCACGTAATCAATCAGCTATTCATCTTTTTCCAATAAAGCGGCAAAACGCGTGCCTAAAATTTCACTAATTTGCGTTAAAAACAGATTGCCCATACTATAATGAAAACGATCTTTATCACGACTCCCAATCGCAATAATACCTTCAATTTCATTAAAAGCCATCGGAATAATTGCACACGATTTTACTTTTAAGGCATTGCTCGCAAATAAAAATTGGGCTTGCTCTAAAGTTGGTTCGCCACAACTCGCTTGATTACTGCTTAATTCTTTTTCAAATAATTTTAATTCACTCGCATCCGGCAACATAAATAAATTACTCAGATTGGTTTTATATTTTTGTTCAGTAATAATTTTAACCACAAAAAAATCAGTTAAAAAACACTCTGACAACACCATATTTAAATTTTTTAAAGCGGCATCAATGCTATCAACCTCAATCACTGCTAAGGTTAATTCATGCATTTGATTAACCGAATGGTCATTATCTCGTGCAATATCCACTAATGTGGTTAATTGCTCTTCCATCGCTTGATGTCGATGGCGAAATAAATCTAATTGCCGAGATACTAGCGATACTGCATCACCACAAGGGTGTGGTAAATGCATACTTTCTAATAATTCTAAATGCTGCTTAAAAAAATCAGGGTGCTTGGCCAAATATTTTGCCACCTCAGCACTTTTTAACTGCTTACTCATAATTCAATACTTCCTTCAAATACACTTGTTGCTGTTCCCGTCATAAACACTGGGGTGTCACGCCCTTGCCAATGGATTTTTAATTCGCCATTAGGTAGCTCAACCACCACATCATTATCTAATAATTTATGCTCAATCCCGATAATCACGGCTGCACACGCCCCACTACCACAGGCTAAGGTTTCACCCGCCCCTCGCTCATAAACCCGCAATTTAATGGCTTTGCGATTAAGTACTTGCATAAAGCCGACATTCACCCGTTCAGGAAAAAAAGGATGACTTTCTAAGGCTTCACCTAAGCTTTCAACAGCGGCAAACTGTATATCTGCCACTTCTAATACCGCATGAGGATTACCAATTGATACCGCACCAAATGCAC
>CAJVYO010000082.1 GCA_913009515.1 uncultured Methylococcaceae bacterium | reverse complement strand
ATAGCGAACAATTATCACTTGAATATAAGGCTTTATTTCAACGCCATAAACAGGATATTGAGCGTTTAGAGGATAAGCGTTTACAGCATTCATTGCATCAGCAAGATTTAGATGAGCAACAGCAGATTTTTTATAAACAATCCGTTGCCATTAATGAATTGGAGCAAGCCATTCAGCATACCACGCAGTTGCAAGCCTCGACGCAATTAGAAATAACCCGTTTACAAGAACAATCGTTACAATTCACACATAATTTAGCCGATGATAATGCACAGTTAGATGATATTAAACGTGATTTGTTGACTGCCGATTTAGAGTTAGAGCAGGCACAAGGCGTTGAAGAACAGCAGACTGAACAGGCTCAAGCGATACAGCAGCAGTGGGCCGTTTGGCAGCAGCAATGGCAGGACTATCAACAACAGCATCATGGCTATCGCGAGAAAATTGAAGGTAAACGTGTTTTGATGTCGCAATTAGAGCATCAACGCTTTCAAATACATTCCCGTGTACAACGCTTACAAACTGAGTCGAATAGCTTAGAATCCACAGATTTACGTGATGAAATTGAAGAATTAAAACAAGCCATTCAGTTACAAGATGAACATCGACAGCAATTTCAGGCGGAAATAACCACGAAACAGACGTTTATTGTTGCTTTGCGTGAGCAAATTAAACAGTTACATGACGATTTACATTTACAGCGTTCTGAATTACAAAGTATTAAGGGCGAAATAACCGCGTTAGAGTTATTACAAACCCATGCGTTAGGTAAGGATAAACAGCCGTTAATTAATTGGCTAGAGGGATTATCTTTACAGAATAATAAACGACTTGCGGAAGGTATTGATGTTGATGAAAAATGGCAGGTAGCGGTTGAAATCGTGTTGGCCGATGCATTAGAGGCGATTTATATTGACGATAAACAGGGTGTTTATGAGGATATTGCATTATTAACTGATGATTCATTGATATTACTTTCTCAGCCTGAGCCGATAGATGAACATAAACAGCTGCATGTTAGTTTGCTTGATAAAGTCAGTTGTCAATGGGATTTGCAGGGAATTTTAGCGGGTATTTATTGTGCTGAAACATTAGAAGAAGCACAAGTGTTATTGGCTGATTTACAGCTGCATGAATCGGTGATTACGGTGTGTGGGCTTTGGTTGGGCCATGGCTGGATAAAAAAAACAGGGCAGCAAAATGCGAAAGTCGGTATTTTGCAACGTGAACAACAACTCAGTGCGTTAAAACTACGTTACGACTCTTTAAAAATAAGTGTTACCGCTCAGGAAGCGGATTTAAAAGCAAAGGATGAAGATTTTAAAGGGGCTGAAGCACAGCGTGAAAATTTGCAACAACAGGAAAAATTATTAAGCAGTGAGTTATCGGTAGAGCAGGCGGCGTTAAGTGGGCATAATGTACGTTTACAGCAGCAACAACAGCGTTTAGCACAAGTTATGGGCGAGATGACTCGATTGCATGATGAGCAGCAGGATAACGCTGAACAGTATGAAGAAGCAATGATGCTAAAAGAAGAGGCTGAAATGGCGATAGAGACCTTGCTGGAACACAAGGAACATTTAACGGCAACGGAGCAGCAGTTATTAACGCAACGCGAGCAAAGTGAGGCTTTATTGCAAGCCAGCCGCCAACAGGTGCAAAGTTTACAAGCCAAGCAATCGAGTTTAACGGTTTTGCAGGGCTTAACAGCAAAGCAAATTAAGCGTTTAAGTTTACATAGCCAGCAAGCAGAGGCACGGATAGCTGAATTAACGGCCACTTTACAAACTACAGATAAGCAGGCAATGAATGCTGAGCGTGATGATTTAGCGGTGCTGAAGCAATCACAAGTCACTTTAGAGCAGAATTTAAATCAGCTGCGTGGTCAACACACTGAAGCCGACGCGGATATTCAGTCTTTATCTGATGATATTAATGCGTTACAGCACGATTTAGAAACTAAAAAAGATGAGCTGGATAGTTTACAATTGGATTTGCAAGCCAATAAAGTACGTAAACAGGCCGTAGAAGAGCAATCTCAAGAATTAAATTTAAATTTAGAAACCTTAATCGCTGAATTATCTGTCGATGCTAATGAGACGATTTGGAAAAAGAACCTGATTAAAGTAGAACAACAACTTTCAGGTTTAGGGGTGATTAATTTAACCGCGATTGAGGAGTATAAAAGTCAAGCGGAACGGATGCAATTTTTAACCGAACAGCATACGGATTTAATGGAGGCCTTGGCGATATTAGATGCTGCGATTATTAAAATTGATCAGGAAAGTCGGCAGCGTTTTAAGCAAACCTTCGATAAAATTAATGGTGGTTTACAGAAAAAGTTCCCTCAATTATTTGGAGGGGGTAAAGCTTATTTAGAATTAACAGATAAAAGTGCCTTAGAAAGTGGCGTTAATATTATTGCTCAACCACCCGGCAAACGAAATAGTTCGATTCATTTGTTATCGGGTGGCGAAAAAGCATTAACGGCGGTGGCACTGGTTTTTTCAATTTTTGAATTAAACCCTGCTCCGTTTTGTTTGTTGGATGAGGTTGATGCACCTTTAGATGAAGCGAATGTGCGACGGTTTTCTGACATGATTGTGGAAATGTCTGAAAAAGTACAATTTTTATATATATCACATAATAAAGTAACGATGGAAATAGCAGAACAATTAACAGGGGTAACGATGAAAGAAGCAGGTGTTTCTCGCATGGTTGCCGTTAACCTTCAAGAAGCAGTAAACATGGCAGAGCGTGAAAATGGATAAAGAATTGTTAAGAATAGTCATTATTGCAGTGGGTACCGTTATTTTTTTAACGATGGTGCTGTGGAATGTAGTTAAAAATAGAAAACAGCGTAGCGAGATGAGTTTTTATGATGATAACGACCCGCTGGAAAACGTGCAGCCTGATTTGGAGGTTCAAGCAGAAGATGAGTTTGAAGTGTCAGCAGTTAAAGTAAGGCCAACTGTCACTACAAAATCGACGGCACAGCCTATTGCAGAAGAACAAGCATTGCCCGATGTTTTATTAGATTCTGAGGTAGCAGCACCCGTCGCACCGTCTGCCCCCATTCCTGCACAATTAAGAACAGTTCGCTCTCGGGTATCGCAGCCGACGATTAAAAAAACTTTGCCGGCGTTAATTAACCTTAATATTGTTGCTAAAAATGGGGCAGATTTTACCGGTTATCAATTATTAGAAGCCTTTAAAAAAGTGGATCTAGTCTATGGTAGTGTCAAAGTATTTGAACGCTTGGATGTGAATAATCAAGTGGATTATGCGGTGGCGAGCATGTCACAATCGGGTGTTTTTGATATAGCCGAAGATGAATGGGAGGCATATCGATGTGCTGGGATTAGTTTGTTTTTACAGCCTAGAGAAGTCGAGCAGCCTAAAAAAGTATTCGATGATATGGTGAATACAGTCGGTATTTTATCGAGTATCTTAAAAGGTGATATTTTAGATGCACAACAGCAAGTTTTAACGGCTGAAAGTTTGGCAGAGATTGATAAAAGTTTAGAGTAATTATATTCAATAATACCTACTCGTAATCTTAATATTACTTTTTAAATCGACTTATTTAAATACATTGGCACTATGACTAAATCAGAATTATTAGCACTTAAATACCACAAGCTAGCCCCTGAAGAGCAAGATATCGTATTGGTATTAGCGGTAGTGTATAGTCCTATTGGAATTATGAAATTTAAGGAATTATTAAAATCCTTGAAACATATTAATCGTAAAAGTATTAATTTAATCGATAGTAAATTATTAAAAGATAAACTTGATAGCGCAGGGTTAATTGAGTTAAGTCGTGATGGTTGGCGTTCGCCTAAAGATTTGCGTGATGAGTTAATGAAAGTAGTGGCTAAGGACAGGCCTGATGTATTAGCTGAAATAAAAATATATTTTAATAATTATAACGATTTTATTGGCTCACATTTACAGTTAACTTATCTTATTCGTAAATTACGTTTAGCAGTGTACGATGATGATATAGAATCATATACAGAGTGTTTTAATGATATTTTAAATACCTATCCAGAGCGTATTGTTGAGGTAATAGATGTTGTCATTTTTGATTTTTTTGATGAAGCGTGGTTTTTTGACCGGTTATTGCCATTCAGATTATTCATATTAGATTATTATTTAACAGAACAGCGGTTTAATTTAAATAATATGGCAGATAAAGTGATATTGTTTAAGCGTTGTATTGATGAAGTTCAGGGAGTGTCAACGGCACATTATCAAATTGCTTTGCAAAGTTATTTAGAATATCAGCTAGTTCAAGGACAAATTGGTGACGTTGAAAGTTTAATTGAAAATTTGGATATATCAGTTGTTTCTATTTGTATTCAGGCGAGTTGTTATTTTTTAAAGGGTGATAATGATAAGGCATTAAGTTTATTTCAGGTGGCGTTAGAGGCAATGAAACCCGAGGCCCCGCGTAAACGTAATTTTGCTTTACAGGGTATTTATGGCTATTTATTTCATTTAGCACTCTTTAAAACGGGTACACCTGAAAATTTAGGCTTAATAAAATCAAAAATAGCTATTTTAAATAAGGAAGTCAAAAATAGCTTTACCGATATTAACGCATGTTTAGGGGGTGGCGTTAGTTACTATAGTGCAACCTCTAATAAGTTTAACTATTACTACTATTCGGACCTTTTCTCTAAAGAATATGATGTATTATTTTATGTTCTATTATTAGATTGGTTGGATTTAACAGAGAAGATAACTGAAAAAGAGATTGATTTATTAACAGCATATTGCTTAAGAGCAGAAGAATATGATGTGCCTTTTTATGTAACAATCTCCAGTCACATATTAGCTAAATTTAGACCCTATAATAAGCTCACGGTTAAACGAGCTAAAAAATATCAAGATTCACCTTTTTTACATTTGATTGATTTATTACCTAAAGTAGAAAAATGGGAAAAAGCATTGCAGGCATTAACCTCATTAAATAGTGGTGGCAGTTTATCCAAAGTGGTGGCTGAGTCACGATTGATATGGCTGCTGCATATGAGTGATGATGAGGTTAAATTAGCCCCGCGTGAGCAAAAGTTAGGCAAAACAGGTAAGTGGACAAAGGGACGAGCGGTTGCTTTAAAGCGTTTATATAACGATGCGGATTCGATGGATTATTTGACCGCCCAAGATAGATTAATTTGCGGCATGATTGATGCAGAACGTGATTACTATTATGGCTATGGTGAAACAACCTATACATTAGGTCGTAACGCATTATCAGCGGCGGTAGATCATCCGCATATTTATTGGCAGCAATCGAGTCATTACAATAATCCTATCGTGATTAAAACTGGAGAGCCGCGATTATTAGTGACTAAACACGATGATAATTTATTAATTTCATTGCATCCTTATATTAAAAGCTTGAGCGGTGAAATTATTGAACGCACGGCTAATAATGAGTTATTGATTTATGAACTCAATGAACAGCATTATCAAGTCGCTGAAATTTTAGGTGAAAAAGGCTTAAGTGTTCCTCAGTCGGCTAAACAGCAAGTGATTGATTCAATTTCTTCGATTGCATCAACGTTGACCGTGCAGTCAGATATTGGCGGATTAGCTCAAAATATTGAAAGTGTACCGAGTGATTCACGCTTGCATTTACATTTATTGCCGTTAGGCGACGGCTTAACCATTGATGCTTTCGTACAGCCTTTTAATAATACTGGGCCTATTTATAAACCGGCTGCTGGGGGCTTGACGGTTCTTGCCGAAGTTGATGAAAAACAAGTTCAGACTGAACGCGATTTTGATTTAGAAAAACAGTATTTAGGAGAATTGCAGCAACAATGTGTGGAGTTGTATCACACACCGGATTATAAATGGGATTTAGACGATCCAGAAATGGCATTAGAAGCCTTGATGCAGTTACAAGATTTAGGTGATTTTGCCGTTTTAGAATGGCCGAAAGGACAGAAAATTAAAGTCACCCGTGAATTGAAATTAACCGATGCGCATTTTTCAGTGCGTAAAGAAAAAGATTGGTTCAGTATCAATGGCGAGTTGCAAGTAGGCGAAGATGAAGTTTACGATATGCAGCGACTCATTAACTTATTAAAAGCGAGTTCAGGACGGTTTTTAAAATTAGATAATGGACAATTTATTGCTTTAACTAGTGAATTACGCCAGCGTTTAGATGATGTCACGGGCTTGGGTGAGGAATCTGGCGATAGTATTAAATTTCATGCTTTAGCAGCACCTGCATTAAATGAAGCTTTAGATGGCATGGAGGTTACAGCCAGTAAGCAATGGCAAGACCAGTTGACTAAATTAGACACCATGTCTGAATTAGTGCCTGTGTTGCCTTCGACTTTACAAGGTGAATTGCGTGATTATCAGCTAGAAGGTTACGAGTGGATGTCACGTTTAGCTCACTGGGGGGCAGGTGCATGTTTAGCCGATGATATGGGTTTGGGGAAAACTATTCAATCACTGGCTTTGGTTTTATCGCGTGCCACAGGCGGAGCAACGTTAATTTTAGCCCCGACATCGGTGTGTATGAATTGGGTCGAAGAAATTCAAAAATTTGCCCCGACTTTAAATGTGTTTCATTTTGGCACAGGTGATCGTCAAAAAATTATTAATGAAGCCGATGGCTTTGATATTGTGGTGTGTAGTTATGGATTATTACAAAGTGAAGTTGATTTATTAGCTGAAAAGCAATGGCATACTGTGATTGCCGATGAGGCACAAGCCTTAAAAAATGGGGCAACAAAACGCTCTAAAGCGGCGATGGCATTGCAAGCTGATTTTAAAATGATTACCACCGGAACCCCCATTGAAAATCATTTAGGGGAATTATGGAATTTATTTAATTTTATTAATCCAGGTTTATTGGGCTCATTACGTAATTTCAATGAACGTTATGCACAGGCGATTGAAAATCATAAAGACCATGGCACACAATTACGTTTAAAGAAATTATTACGGCCTTTTATTCTTAGACGACTAAAAACAGATGTATTGCAAGAATTGCCTTCACGCACAGAAATCACCTTGCACGTTGAATTAAGTGCAGAAGAACGTGTCTTTTATGAAGCACTGCGTCGTAATGCAATGGAATCGATGCGTCAATCTCAAGAAGGTGCTGAAGGCCCGCAGCATTTAAAAGTATTAGCGGAAATTATGCGTTTACGCCGTGCCTGTTGTCATCCTACGTTAGTGATGGAAGATAGCCCGTTAGGCAGTTCAAAATTAGATGCGTTTGAAGAGTTAGTGGAAGAACTTATTTCTAATCGTCATAAGGCCTTAGTGTTTAGTCAATTTGTCGGGCATTTAACGATTATTAGAGCCTTGTTGGATAAAAAAGGCATTCATTATCAATATTTAGATGGCAGTACCTCAGTCGCAAAACGTAAAAAAGCGGTGAATAATTTTCAAGCAGGCGAGGGCGATGTATTTTTAATTAGTCTCAAAGCGGGCGGTTCAGGG
>CAJVYO010000081.1 GCA_913009515.1 uncultured Methylococcaceae bacterium | reverse complement strand
TCAATACTAAATTGTTCTAATTTTTGTCCCTCAAAATGGGTTAATTTAGCTTTAAACTTTTGCTTCTCATGTGTTAAATCAGCCGATAACGACCAATATTCACGGGTTTTAAAGGCTTCAATGGCTAATTCACGTTCGACAATCATACGCAAAGCCGGACTTTGTACCCGCCCTGCGGATAAACCACGCCTGATTTTTTTCCATAATAACGGCGATAAATTAAAACCTACCAAATAATCTAAAGCACGGCGGGCAAGCTGGGCATCGACTAAATTTTGAGCAATTTCACCGGGATTTGCAATCGCATGGGTGACGGCTTTTTTAGTAATTTCATGGAAAACCACCCGATGTACCGTTTTATTTTTGAGTAATTTTTTAGCCTTCAATAGCTCTAATAAATGCCATGAAATAGCCTCACCCTCTCTATCGGGATCGGTTGCTAAATATAAGGTATCAACGCCTTTCAGTGCTTTGGTAATCGCTTGTAAATGGCGTTGATTTCGCTCTTGAACCTGATATTTCATTGCGAAATCATCTTCCGGATCAACCGCCCCTTCTTTAGGAATTAAATCGCGTAAATGCCCGTAAGAGGCAAGCACCTTATAATCAGTCCCTAAATATTTTTCAATGGTTTTAGATTTTGCAGGGGATTCTACAATAATTAAATTTTTACTCATACTATTTAAGGCAATGGCCGTGTTAATGTAATAATGCAGACGTTTCTTGGTAAAGAATATGTTCTAAATGAGCAATCGAGCCCTCATCTTCAGCTTGACTCAATAAAATCAACAATGTAATCCATTGCAATTCTTCCAATAAAATAGTTTTACGTGATAACGCCATCGCACGGCTAATCACTAATTCACGCTGTAAGGCATTTAGAATATCCAAACGACATAAAAATAAAATAAAATTGCGACATTCTAAATTTAATTTTTCAGTCTCTTCATGAGAAAAAATACGAAAATTTTCTTTAATCTCTAATAAAGATTCTTCTTCTATCGCCAATGATTCTAACCAATCAAAGGCTTTTAAAATAATATTGCTATTAAAACCCGCTTGTTTAAGCTCTGATTTTAAATTATTGGTATCTAATTCAACATCATATTCAACGCCCATATAATTTTCAAAGAGGTAAATTAATACGTCAAAAATATCTTCATTCATTGGTATGCCTTTTTTATTTTTTTATGCATGATGTTATTTAAGTCGAGCATAACCGCCTCCCGGTGCTGCACTAATATAACCTTGTAATTCTAGCATGAGTAAGTTTGCACTAATATTCTCTACGCTTATTTTTGTTGCAGTAACCACGCTATCGATGCTCGTTGGACTAAATTGAATCGCCGCTAATATCTGTTGCTGCTCGGCATTAATATCATTAAATGTTGACGTTATTTGCGGTGCTGAGGCTGATACTGTCGGCTGGCTAAACTCAAAATTATATTTCAATTCCTGCAAAATATCATCGGTGGTTTCAACTAATTTTGCACCTTGACGAATCAAACCATTACAGCCACGTGCTAAAGGATTATAAATAGATCCCGGAATAGCAAAAACTTCTCTATTTTGCTCCAACGCCATCCGTGCACTGATTAAAGAACCACTTTTTTGAGCCGCCTCCACTACCAATAAGCCCATACATAAACCGCTAATAATACGATTACGACGCGGAAAATGATTGGCTTTAGCACTGGTACCGGGTGGAAATTCAGATATTAACACGCCATTATTGACAATATCAGTTGCCAAATCTTTATGCGCAGCAGGATAAACTCTATCCAGCCCCGTTCCTGTGACCGCGATGGTTTTCGCCCCTGCGTTTAAAGCCCCGCGATGACTTGCGGCATCAATACCTAATGCTAAACCACTGGTAATGGTAAAACCCGACTGACTCAAACTATAAGCAAAATCAGTGGCAATTTGTAGCCCAGAACTGGAAGGATTACGACTACCGACAATCGCTATTTGTGGAAAATGCACTAAATCCACATCACCTCTAGCAAATAAAAGTGGCGGCGGATCGGCTATTTCTTTTAAAGTCTGTGGATAATCATCATCGCTAATTTTAATAAGATGATTATCCGCTTGTGCCAACCAGTTTAAATCAGACTCTACCCGTGACCAGTCCGCATTCCTAATACTATGAATACTTTTTTCCCGTAAGCCTAACGTTGCTAAGGTGCTTGAATCTGCCTTAAAAACTTGCTCAGGGTCGCCGCAATGCTCTAAACATTTTAAAAATGTTTTACTGCCTACGCCTTCGCAGCGTAATAACGCCAACCAATATTTATCCGTCTCTGTATTATTCAGGTGTTTGTACCTTATCAAGCAACGAAATAGTATTCGTTGCACTCATCACTAAGGCATAACTAACGCGTTTAAAACTACGAAAAACCATCACCGTACCAATCATTTCATCAGGTAATTTAACCTGTTCATCTTTATCTTCAGCATAAGGGTCATGAATTACTTGCCCTACTTTCAACACACTGAGTATATGGCCTTTTTTAAAATCATCATCCAGCCCTTTATTAAGTACCACTACATCATACTGAGAAATTGTCTGGTGATCTTTAAAAACGCTGATAATTTGTGCGTGCAGTGGCTTTTTAGGCGCAAAAGGGAAAAAATCCTCCACTTCTTCCTCTAAAATACGCGGCATCACTCTATCACCTTTCTTTACTTCGCTGACAGATTCGATAATTTTCAAGGTAGCCGGGTCGCCCGCGATCAATAATTTATTAGTACCAAGATAAATTGCTTCATGACCTAGTATTTCCTCAGTTTCTGGATCGGTATAAGTATTCCCCGGCCGAAAACTAATATAGTTTTCATAGTAATTATTTTTGATTGAGCGTGCATAAAGTTTAGTCCCTTTTTCAGCAATTAAACGCTGACCTTCTAAATGTACAATATAAGGACTATTTGCTAATTGCTCTTCGGTTAACACTAAGGGATACATTAAAAAAGGGCGAATATCACTTAAAGGAATCATCGCAATGGCTTCTTGTTCAAAATCACTCAAGCGCATACGCGGCTGCCATTTGCCATCATCTGAATCAGCACCATTAACACATAAGCGTTGCTCGCCCTCCACTAAACAAATCCGAATCACATCACCTGGATAAATCAGGTGCGGATTTTTAATATAGGCATTACCATTCCATACCGCTGGCCATAACCAAGGATCTTTTAAAAATTTGGCCGAAATATCCCATAAGGTATCGCCTTTAACCACCACATGCTCTGTATTCGGTGACTCTTTAAATTGAATGACATCCGCATAACTTGAAAAACTAAGACTGATTAACAAAGCGGCATGTATGAAATGACGTAGCATGATTAATTCCTCTTATTTTAATGGGTGATAGCTTTTAAACTATATTAAAGGTCTAAATTAGCCACATCTAGGGCATTTTTTACAATAAAATCACGTCGTGGTTCAACGTCATCACCCATTAATGTGGTAAAGACTTCATCTGCGGCAATCGCATCAGTAATATTCACTTGTAATAATACCCGTGAATTAACATCTAAGGTGGTTTCAAAAAGCTGCTCAGGATTCATTTCACCCAAACCTTTATAACGCTGAATATGTTGGCCTTTTTTAACTTCACGCATCATCCATGTAAACGCTTGCTTAAAATTCGTGACCGATTCAGAGCGTTCGCCCATTTTAATCAGCGATTGCTCACTAAATAAATCATGCGTGGATTCAACATAAGTAACTATTTTTTTATAATCAAGACTCTGAAAAAACAGTGACTCAATCATAAATATTTTTTCAACACCATGTTCTATTTTATGAATAGTCACTTGGTAATCGTCTGCATTGGTATAATTTAATTCTAATGCAAATTGAGCTTGTTTAATGTGTTTATTTAAACGCGAAATAACCACATTCAGCCATAATTTTAATTGTTCTTCAGTCGCTTGTATCTCAGTATCTAACACTGACATATGCGTTAAGGCTTCTAAAAAGTCATAATCATAACGGCGACCTAAGCGTTTAATAACACCCTCAACCTCAAGATATTGATTCGCTAATGACTCTAAGCCAATACCTTTAATTTCAGGGGCTTCACTATGCGTGATTAATTGAGTTTTTTCTAAGGCTAACTGAATCAAATAATTATTTAATTCTTCATCATCCTTCACATAACGTTCTTGTTTACCTTTCTTAATTTTATATAACGGCGGCTGTGCAATATAAACATGACCACGTTCGATTAATTCCGGCATTTGTCGATAGAAAAAGGTCAGTAATAAGGTACGAATATGCGAGCCATCAACATCGGCATCGGTCATAATAATAATCCGATGATAACGTAGCTTCTCAGGATTATATTCATCTTTACCAATACCACAGCCTAATGCCGTAATCAATGTCCCGACTTCTTCTGATGCAATCATGCGATCAAAACGCGCTCTTTCCACATTTAAAATTTTACCTTTTAGAGGTAAAATCGCTTGGGTACGGCGATCACGTCCCTGTTTTGCAGAACCACCCGCTGAATCTCCTTCCACAATAAAAATCTCAGATAGAGCAGGGTCTTTTTCTTGGCAATCCGCTAATTTTCCAGGTAAACCCGCAATATCAAGCGTGGTTTTACGACGCGTTAATTCACGGGCTTTACGAGCCGCATCTCTCGCACGTGCGGCTTGGATAATTTTATTAACAATGATTTTTGAAATATTAGGTGTTTCTTGTAAAAAATCATTTAAACGTTGATGCATCGCTGATTCAACAATCGGACGCACTTCAGAAGAGACTAATTTATCTTTGGTTTGTGACGAAAATTTAGGGTCGGGTACTTTAACGGATAACACTGCGGTCAAACCTTCACGAGCATCATCGCCAGTGGTGCTGACTTTTTCTTTTTTAGCTGCACCGCTGGCTTCAATATATTGATTGATAGTACGCGTCAAACCGCCTCTAAACCCTGCGAGATGTGAACCACCATCACGTTGTGGAATATTATTAGTGAAGCAAAAAATATTTTCTTGATACGAATCATTCCATTGCATCGCTACTTCAACGGTTAAACCCTCCTTTTCTTGGCTAAAATAAAACACTTCAGCAAATAACGGATTTTTATTTTTATTGAGATGTTCTACAAAAGCTTTAATACCGCCTTCAAATTCAAAAATATCTTCTTTATTATTCCGTGCATCTTTGACATGAATACGCACTCCTGAATTTAAAAAAGACAGTTCACGCAAACGTTTTACTAAAATATCATAATGAAATTCTATATCCGTAAAGGTATCTGTACTCGGCATAAAGGTCACGCACGTACCTTTTTTAGTGGTGCTTTCCATTTTTTCTAACGGGGCTACCGGTTCGCCATGTCGATAGGTTTGACGATAAACATGGCCATGTTTATAAATTTCCAAGTCTAACTTTTCAGATAACGCGTTTACCACCGAAATCCCAACACCATGCAAACCACCTGAAACTTTATAAGCATTATCATCAAATTTACCGCCGGCATGCAGCACGGTTAAAATCACTTCTGCAGAAGAACGTCCTTCTTCAGGGTGAATATCAACAGGAATACCACGGCCATCATCAGACACAGTCACAGAACCATTCATATTAATGGTAACATTCACTTCTTTACAAAATCCCGCTAAAGCTTCATCAATAGAATTATCCACGACTTCAAACACCATGTGATGTAAGCCCGTGCCATCGTCGGTATCACCAATATACATACCAGGACGTTTACGGACGGCATCTAAGCCTTTTAAAACTTTAATGTTAGAACTATCGTAATTATCTGTGTTATCACTCATATTTGACCTTATCGTGCGAAAGTTCCATGTGGAACAGGTAATACTCTTTCATTAGTAATGGGCTATGCGGTATTTACAAACGCATAGGCATTACAATAAATTTATAATTATGGGGGCTGGATTCTTCAATAAAACAACTGCTCACATTTTCTGCAATGGTAAAAACAATAAGCTCAGACTCTAAATTAGACACCGCATCGAGGATATATTGGGAGTTAAAGGCAATTGAAAGCGGCTGACCCAAATATTCAATTTCGATTTCTTCATCCGCTTCTTCATGCTCAGGATTATTGGTGGCAATTTTTAAGGTATTACCCTCAATCATAAATTCGACACCACGAAATTTTTCATTCGATAAAATAGCGACACGGGTTAAGGCATCTTTTAAAACTTGTTTATGAATTTGAATTTCGCTGTTGAAGCCTTGCTCGAACACTTTACTAAAATCAGGATATTTTGAATCCACTAATTTAGCCGAGAAAATTAAATTATCGATGGTCACGCGAATATTATTTTTTGAAAATTCAACGTAAATTTCTTGCTCGTCATCATCTAATAAACGAATTAATTCAATCACCCCTTTGCGAGGGATAATAATACGTAAATCAATGCCGGTTTCTTGCTCAATACTGCCTTCATAAATTGCTAGTCGATGACCATCTGAACCCACTAATTTTAATTGTTGATTAAAAATACTCAACATCACGCCATTTAAGTAATAGCGAATATCCTGATTGGCCATGCAAAAAGCGGTTTTTTCTAAGGCTTGTTTTAATTGGCTACTTTGTAACTGAAATTGACACTCCATCGGGGTCATTTCAAAATCAGGATAATGTTCCGCATCCAGCGTACTCACTGAAAAACGTCCCCGCCCTGATTTAATTTTTAATTTTTCATCTTTCAACTCAAAATTAATATCCGCACCGTTAGGCAATAAACGACAAATATCGAGTAATTTTCGGGCTGGAATGGTAATACTACTGGTTTCAATGGACTCAACTGCCACTTTAACCACAATCTGAACCTCTAAATCCGTCCCGGTTAAAGTCAGTTCATTATTATCTAATTGAAATAATACATTTGCCAAAATTGGCATAGTTTGTCTTTTTTCAATAACACTCACAATTTGCTGCAAAGGCGTTAATAATTGTTCTCTGTTAAGCGTAAATTTCATAGATAATCGATACGTTACGGGTTAAATGCCAAAGTCATTAGATAACCGTCTATTATAAGCTATCTATGCTTAATCGTGCGTAATTCGTGCAATTAAATCACTGTAAAATTGTACCGCTTCCCGCTTATTACGTTTTGCGGCTCCTTTCATAAATAATCGGGCTTTTTTTAATAACATAGCCGTTGCAGCTTGTTTATTTGCATCACTTAAATCGGCTGATTTTAAAATATTATCTAAGGCTTGGATACGAAAGCGATCCATACCCCAATATTGATGAGATAGCTGGTCTTCATGGCCGCCATATTTATTAATCAAAGGCTGTTCTAAAAATAATACCGGATAGTTAGCGGTTAAACGTAACCATAAATCATAATCTTCACAAGCAGGTAAGGATTCATCAAAATCCCCCACAGCCTCAATCACTGAACGGTGCATGATAATGGATGAAGGCGACATGGCACAGAGCGGCAAACAATGCTGAAAAATCCAGCCGCCGATTTTTTTA
>CAJVYO010000080.1 GCA_913009515.1 uncultured Methylococcaceae bacterium | reverse complement strand
TTTAAACCTTCGTTTACAATCGCTTGTGCCAACACAGTCGCTGTCGTTGTTCCATCACCGGCAACGTCAGAAGTCTGTGAAGCCACTTCTTTAACCATCTGTGCGCCCATATTTTCGAATTTATCTGCTAATTCGATTTCTTTTGCAACAGACACACCATCTTTAGTGATGGTTGGAGCACCAAAACTTTTATCTAAAACCGCATTACGCCCTTTAGGCCCTAATGTTGCTTTTACTGCGTTTGCTAAAATGTTTACGCCATTTGCCATTAAGCTACGTGCGTCATCGCCAAACTTTACTTCTTTTGCTGCCATGTTAATAAATTCCTAATTAAATAATAATGATTAAATACAGAGTTAAATAAACTGAATTATGCCAAGATACCAATAACATCTTCTTCACGCATCACAATCAGCTCTTCACCGTCCACTTTGACTTCAGAACCTGAATATTTGCCGAATAATACTTTATCGCCAACTTTGACTTCTAAAGCACGTACATCACCGTTATCAAGCTGTTTACCATTACCTACGGCTAATACTTCGCCTTCGCTTGGTTTTTCAGTTGCTGAACCTGGTAAAACAATACCACTAGCTGTTGTCGTTTCTTCTGCAACACGCTTAACAATTACACGATCATGTAAAGGACGTAAATTCATTGTTATCTCCTAAAATACTATTAAAAATAAAAAATTATAAAAACTGAATGATTAAATTTAGATGTGTCTTATCGCTGTCTATGGCATCATTCCACTCTATTCAAAATGACCTAACCCTTAAAATATAATGAATGATAATCAACTGCTCCGTTATAGTCGCCAAATTATGTTGCCGCAAATCGATATTGAGGGGCAAGAAAAACTCTTAAACGCTCATATTCTTATTATCGGGGCTGGAGGACTCGGTGCACCAGCAGCCATGTATCTTGCAGCAGCAGGCGTAGGCTCCATAACAATTTATGATGATGATGAAGTTGATTTATCCAATTTACAACGACAAATTGCACATTACACCAACGATATTGGGACAGATAAAGTCATTTCAACCCAACAGACTTTAAATAATATTAATCCTGATGTTAAAGTCACCGCAATCAAACAACGCCTAACAGGCGACGCGTTATTATTGGCTGTCAGTCAGGTGGATGTGGTGCTGGATTGTTCGGATAATTTTGCCACCCGTTTTGCTATTAATCGTGCTTGTGTTCAGCATAAAAAACCCTTAGTTTCTGGGGCAGCGATTCGGTTTGAAGGGCAGGTCAGCGTATTCTCTGCAACCGACACTAGCCCTTGCTATCATTGCCTCTATACAGAATCAGGTGAAGAATTACAAAACTGTGCCACCAATGGAGTCATCGCTCCGCTGACAGGGATTATTGGCAGTGTTCAAGCCTTAGAAACCTTAAAAATCATTATGGGGATTGGTGAAGTATTAGCGGGTCGTCTCTTATTATTAGATGGACTTACGATGGAATGGCGAACTATGAAATTGAAAAAAAATATCCATTGCCCAGTTTGTCATTAGCACATTCCCACGCTGGAGCATGGAAACAATAAAAATGAAGGCTAAAGCCTTCGCCCCAATTTTGACTAAAAAATATGCTGTCGTATTAAATGGTTACCTTAAATACCCCTTGCAGCCCTTATATATCACCTCATGTTGAAAAGCCTCGTGTGGTTTAGCCTCAGAGGGATTTTTTTGACGTATATAAAGTAAAGAAAGAATACAAAATAAAAAAAACCACAAACCATCGCGACATTAGGCAATAATTTGACCTTAGGCAGCTAGCACCTAAAAAAATGCAGACGTTGCTTAAAAATAAAAAAGTGTGGTTTTTTTATAACTAGATGGTTTTTATTATGAAAAATAGGTTTTACTGAAGAAATACAGAAAAAAATCAGATAGATTTTTTTAAAAAATTTGATTTGTTTATTATTTTTAGTCGATAATTGAACCCGAACTAACGAAGATTCGATCTCTTCGTTAGCCCGTAACTTATAACCAACATCACTGGCTAAACAGCATGATTTATTTTATCGATTCCCCAGATAAATCTGCAAGCGCCAAAGGAAAAGTATCATGGCAACGCAGACAATTTTTCGTAGTTCGCACCACATAAATTATACCGTTTTAGGTAATGAACTTATCAACCAACCCAAGCATGGACTTAGCTTTCGGGCAGTCGGCCTGCTCACCTACCTGTTATCAAAACCTAAAGATTGGCTAGTCAAGCCTGAACATTTAGCCTCACAGCGTATGGAATCTTTGTACATCATTCGGCAAATATTGCGGGAATTACGTGAACAAGGTTATGTGATTTTAGAACGCCTCAAGACCGGTTGTACTCTTTGGTTTGTCTACGATACACCACAAAAAAATCCGCTTAATATTAAGGAAACTATCGCTGATTTAGCGGCTGAAACCCCCGTTGAAGCTCCAAAACTATCAGACAGTCTTGAAAATATTATCCCACCCGTTATTCAGTCTGTCGTAGATGATGAACCTGATGAAGCATTAGAAACTCTGTTCACTTATAGCATCGAGCCAACAAATACAGACACAACAAGCACTGAACCAGCAAACACTGACACGACAAATACCGACACCACAAACACTGCACCAACCAACACAGACACAATCAATACCGATACCAGCGAACTTAATAAAAATTTAGTTTTCCCTGAAATACTCAGTGCTAAACAGCGGCAACAAGCTGAATCCCTGTTAAAACAAGCACCATACGCTTTACAGGCAGCCATTTTAAGCGTGTTATCCAGCGGCTTGAAAAAAGAGAGAATAAAATCGCCGTTTGCCTATCTCAGAAGCTTGGTTAATAAGGCTAATAACGGTGAATTTGAAGTTCCTATCGTTCAAAAACCGCGACTAGAATCATTAAGTCATACCCCTTTTGCTGAGCAAGTTGATCATTTTCCTGAGATTGATAATCTCGAATATTTCATTGAGCTATATCTAAGACTCGGTGAAGTCGCGTTGAAAAGTATGTCTAAAGATTATCAAAAACAAGTATTGGCGGCTGTTGCTTAATTTCCTTACTTTTTACTAAGAGAATGGATTTAGGATTAAAAAATTAAAGTACATTTAACGCCTACCCATCCTAAAGAGACAGGCTCTTGTGGCTTATAATGATAAAATCAAAAACACTTCTGTCCTCACTTACCTCTCTCGGAACCTTTAAGATGAAACTTATTAGCTTTATTTACCAAGATATTCAACGCATCGGAGCGGTCATTGATAATATGATTATTGATAGCCTCAATGATGATGCAATACCTGATGATATGATTGCCTTTTTAGAGGCTGGCAACGTAGCACATCAGGCTTTACAGCAACGCATTGATTCTGATTATCCACGGTTTGCTCTCGCCGAGGTGACATTATTAGCCCCGATTCCTCGTCCGCCTAAATTTCTAGGCATTGGCTTAAATTACGCTGACCATATCAATGAAACCGCCTTAGAAAAACCTGAATTTCCGATGTTTTTCACCAAACAAAGTAGCTGTGTGATTGGAAACGGCGAGAGTATTCATTTGCCTAAAGTCTCCGAAAAATTAGATTATGAAGGTGAATTAGCGGTGGTTATTGGACAAAAATGCCGTCATGTATCGCTTGAAAAAGCCCATGAAGTCATCGCTGGCTATACGATTGTCAATGATGTCACGGTACGTGATTGGCAATTTCGTACTGCAACCTGGACCATAGGCAAATCATTTGATACCCATGGCCCGATGGGACCGTGGTTAATCACCCGCGATGAGATTAGCGATCCGCATAATTTAAGCTTAAAAACCTGGGTGAATGATGAGTTACGGCAATCATCTAACACCCAACATATGATTTTTAATATCTATGAAATGATTGCTTACTTAAGCCAAGCCATGACCTTAGAAGTCGGTGACGTGATTAGTACCGGCACACCTAGCGGTGTGGGTGTAAAAATGAAACCTCGTGGTTATTTAAAAAACGGTCAAACCGTGACTATAGAAATAGAAAAAATCGGTACTTTAACCAATAACGTCATTAACGAGCCGGATTCGTTCATCAATTAATTTCAATCATAATAAAACTTTACTACTCCCTTATAAACAAGTAAATTTTCGCTTAGTTTAATAAAATTCAGTGATTCAAGGTGTTTTAACGCATGACAGATAATCAATTTTCATCCATTGCTATTTCTCCCGCTCAATTAACCAATCTTGATAGTTTAGGCTATCACACCATGACCCCTATTCAAGCCAAAGGCTTGCCGGTGGTTTTAGAAGGTAAGGATTTAATGGCGAATGCTAAAACGGGCAGTGGCAAAACCGCAACCTTTGGCATTGGTTTATTAGAGCATATTAATCCGCGTTTTTTTGGGGTACAAGCGCTTATTCTATGTCCTACCCGCGAACTTGCCGACCAAGTGAGCAAAGAATTACGCAAATTAGCCCGCAGTACTGCGAATATTAAATTAGTGGTGTTATGTGGCGGCAAGCCTTCAAGTATTCAAAAAGCGTCGTTAAAAAATGGCGCACATATTATTGTTGGCACACCCGGTCGCGTTTATGACCATTTAGAACGCGGAACATTAGATTTAGATGGCTTAAAAACCTTAGTCTTAGATGAAGCCGATAAAATGTTAGATATGGGCTTTGCAGATAGTGTCAATGATGTGATTAGTTATGCACCCGTTAAACGCCAAACCTTATTATTTTCAGCGACCTTTCCGGATGCTGTGCGTAAGATGGGACAGCATATTTTAAATGAACCAGTGACCGTTTCGGTTGATGTTGAACATGATGATTCTGTGATTCAGCAAACCTTTTATCGTGTCACTCATGAAAACCGCGAACAAACATTATTACGTTTATTTGCCACTTACCAGCCGAAAACCAGTGTGATTTTTTGTCATACAAAAATTCAATGTGATGAGGTTGCCGAGTATTTACGAAGCCATAAAGTTGAAGCGCAAGCGATGCACGGTGATTTTGAGCAATATGATCGTGATAGAGTGCTAGTACAATTTGCTAATAATAGCTGTCCTGTTTTAGTGGCAACCGATGTTGCGGCACGCGGTTTAGATATTAAATCATTAGAGCTAGTGATTAACTTTGAATTACCGCGTGACCCTGAAATTTATATTCACCGTATCGGACGCACAGGTCGAGCAGGCGAAGAGGGCAAGGCGTTAAATTTATTTACCGATAATGAAAAACAACGGGTAAAAAGTATAGAGAATTATCTAAACAAGCCTGTGGTAATAGAAAAAACCAACGATTTAAGCCCGCCTTCAAAATTTTCTTTATATGCACCGATGACAACCTTACTGATTGATGTAGGTCGGAAAAGTAAAGTCAGAGCCGGTGATATTTTGGGTGCCTTAACCCGTGATGCAAAATTAGTCGGGGCACAAATTGGTAAAATTGATATTTTTGATACCTTTAGCTATGTTGCCTTTGAACATGAGATTGCTAAAGACGCATTACAGTATTTAAATAGTGAGCAGGGAAAAATCAAGGGGCGTTCAGTAAAGGCACGGCGTGCTTAATAAGCAATTATATGTTGAAAATTAATGAGCTTATCTTTATCAAATGGCCAACATAATTCATGTTGTTCATCTGGGCTTAAGAGTACGGGAATTTTAACGGCATAGTTTGCTTGATATTGCTCTTGTTCTGCAATATCAATTTTAGAATAAGATATATTTAAAGAGACTAACAGCGCTTCTGCTTGCTCACATAAATGACAAGCCGAAGTGCCTAATAAAAAGAACTGACTCAATGCCCAGCCTGTTTTTCTAGCATGCCCATTAAAAAAGCAGAAAGCACAAAGGTTAAATGAATAATCACAAACCAAAGCAATTTATCATTTTCAACATTTTCCAAGTTCATAAAAACTTCAAGTAAATGAATCGAGGAAATTGCCACAATGGATGAGGCGACTTTCATTTTCAATGAGCCGTAATCATGGGTACCTAACCATGATAACTTTTCGACACCTTGTTCAATATCCAACTGTGAAACAAAATTATCATAACCGCTAAACATCACAATAACGACTAAACTGCCCACTAAGGTAAAATCGATAAAAGAGAGCAATTTTAAGGTTAACTCAGTTTCATTCATTTCTAACACATGAGGCAAAAAATGATACAGCTCCTGAAAAAATTTAACTGACAAAGCGGCGAGTATCAGTGTCATGCCTAGATAAACCGGTGCAAACAGCCAACGACTCATATAAATCAAGCGTTCAATTTGTAATTCCAATTTTTTCCCAACGGTTATTGCTTTTTCTTGCTGTAAATCTGACATTTAAAGTCCTGCTAAGATGGCGGCACTATCATTTTCAGGGGTATCAATGGCTTTTATTAACTCGGTCTGTTCTAACATTTCTAAGATACCTGCACTAAAAAATGGCGGTAGCGTGGGACCGATGCGCACATTTTTAATGCCTTTAGAAAATAATGCTAACATCATTAAAATCGTTTGTTGTTCATACCATGCAATATTAAAAGACACTGGAAGCTCACTCAGTTTTAAGTCTAATTTTGCTCCTAGAGACTCTAAAAATTTAATGATGGCATAAAAATCATGAGCTTGACCCACATCTAATAAACGCGGAATACCGTTAATATCACCTAAGGCTAATTGATTAAAACGATATTTGGTATCACCTGCGGTTATGATTAATGTTTCGGGCGATAAGGCTTCCACGAGTTGCGTATAATAACGCCGCTCTTTATGACGACCATCATAACCAGCAATCACCACAATGCGTTTTATATCACCTTGATTTAAAGCGGCTATGATTTTATCGGCCAATGCGATAAGAGCCTGTTCACCATAACCCGTATTCACACTACCTTCTGTTAATCCTGTGGGCGGTTCACATTGTTTTGCTTGTTCAATAATCGGGGTAAAATCTTTTGCATTATCGCCACGACGTTTATCAATATGTTTAATATCTAACCAGCCCACCATTCCCGTTGTATAGGCTTTATCAATATAGCCTTTTTTCGGCTGTTGAAAACTATTGCTGGTAATCAATACCGGGCCATTGAATTTACCAAATTGAGTTTTTTGGTCTTGCCAAGCACCGCCATAATTAGCGACTAAATTAAAATATTTTTTAAAAGCAGGATAGCTATGTGCCGCCATCATTTCACCGTGGGTATAAATATCCACACCTGAACCTGCACTTTGTTCCAATAAATCCTGTAAATCTTGATAATCATGCCCTGAAATTAAAATAGCGGGCTTATCACTGGTATCAATATGCACGGTAGTGGGTTCAGGCACGCCAAAACGTTGTGCATTAATGCCTGCTAACCTTGCCATCAGCGTCAAAGCTTCTTGACCACAGCTAAAATTTATCGCTAATAAATCATCTAAACTAGCTGAATTATCGAGGCTATCAGCGAGTATTTTATATAAAAAGTCATAATGCGATTTTTCAACAGACTCTAAAACTTGAATATGCTCAATTAACGCCCCTAAACCTTTTGCAGCATAAACTAGCATTTCACGGGCAGCGTGCAAAT
>CAJVYO010000079.1 GCA_913009515.1 uncultured Methylococcaceae bacterium | reverse complement strand
AACCTTCCCCTATTCAATTAGAAGCTATTCCTGCCGTATTATCAGGGAGTGATGTGATGGCTGCTGCCCAAACAGGTACAGGAAAAACAGCGGGGTTTACCTTGCCTTTATTAGAAATATTATCTCAAGGGGTTCAAGCCAAACCGAATCAAGCCCGTGCGTTGATTTTAACGCCGACACGCGAATTAGCGGCTCAAATTGAACAAAGTATTATTGATTATGGTAAAAATTTACCCTTACGTTCAACGGTGGTGTTTGGTGGTGTAAAAATCAATCCGCAAATGATGCGTTTACGTCAGGGTGTAGATATTCTGGTTGCCACACCAGGGCGATTATTAGATTTATATAATCAAAAAGCGGTGCGTTTTTCGGAATTAGAAGTGTTAATCTTAGATGAAGCCGACCGTATGTTAGATATGGGCTTTATTCATGATATTCGTCGGATATTAACGTTTTTACCGAAACAGCGTCAAAATTTATTATTTTCAGCGACGTTTTCCGATGATATTCGTCGTTTGGCAAAAGGGATTGTGCATAATCCGGTTGAAATTTCGGTGACACCGCCGAATAAAACCGCCGATACCGTAGAACAATGGATTTGTCCGGTTGATAAAAAACAAAAAGGTAATTTACTCACTAAGTTAATAAATGATGGCGATTGGCAGCAAGTATTGGTATTTACCCGTACTAAACGCGGAGCTAATCAATTAACACGGCATTTAGAAGAAAATGGCATTGGTGCTGCTGCAATTCATGGTAATAAAAGTCAAGGTGCGAGAACCCGTGCCTTAGCCGATTTTAAAGCAGGCAGTATTCGTATTTTAGTGGCGACCGATATTGCGGCACGTGGTTTGGATATTGAGCAATTACCGCAAGTGGTTAATTTTGATTTACCCAGCGTACCAGAAGATTATGTACATCGAATTGGACGTACCGGTAGAGCAGGTATGACGGGAAAGGCGGTGTCATTAGTCAGTGCCGATGAAGTCGATTTATTGTCAGATATTGAGCGTTTAACGCAGGTGTTATTGAAACGTGAGGTGATAGACGGTTTTGATCCGAGTCATGCTGTGCCTGAAACCACATTAAGAGCACCGAAACGTGCGAATAAACCTAAGCGGCAGCAACGACCAGAACATCGTGATGGCCAGCGTAGCGGCGGGCGTAATAAAACAAGTGGGAATAATAATGCTACAGCAACGCCTTCACGTCGTAGACCACGTAGCAGAAGTAGAGCAAAAGCGACTTAATGAGATGAACGGTGTTTGAATTTGCGAGTGCAAGCACCAGATACTTTTTCGTAGCTGATAACGACCATAATGAAGATAACAGCAATACAAACGACTTGAATATAAAATATAAGTAGGGGTTGTATTGAGATTAATAAAGCGTTTAGTACGTTCATTTTTATTCTCCGGTTATTGTCTTTCTAAAAATGATATAAGGAGTTTAGGCTAATTTCTTCATGTAAATTGATAACTATGCCGCATATTTTAAAAGTGATAATTAGCACACCTTTATGAGTCAGCTGCCATTTGTGATTACAGTGTGAGTTTAGGATAAGAGTAGATTTTTTAATCAGTTTTATTCTGAACTCAGGCTACATTAAATTTATTTAAGTCACTTATCGAAAATAATTTGGCCTATTTTTCACCATAAATCTTAAGTACTAGCATTAAATTATGACAGTTTGATGACAAAAATATTAGTCATAGGCGTAATGAACAGATTTAATGGGCTAGAGTTGTTAAAATTAACCGCTTAATGTTTAATTTTAGGATACTTTATGGCTAATAAATACACGGCACTACCGCAAACAGGCATTGCTGGTTTAAAAGAGAACTGGCGACATGATTTACAGGCAGGATTCTTTGTTTTTTTAATCGCCTTACCATTGAGCTTAGGGATTGCAATCGGCTCAGGATTTCCGCCTTCAGCAGGGATTATTACCGCTGTAGTGGGTGGTTTATTGGTGTCGCGTATTAATGGTTCATTTGTGGTGATTAATGGGCCCGCTGGTGGTTTAATTGTCGTTATGTTGGCGGCCGTTGAATCCCTGAGTGATGGCGGTGATTTAATGTCAGGTTATCGCTATACTTTAGCAGCGATTATGATTGCCGGTTTAGTACAAGTATTTATGGGACGCTCAAAAATGGGTAGCCTAAGTGCCTTTTTTCCTACGCCTGTGGTACATGGCATGTTAGCGGCAATGGGTATTAGTATTATGGCACGGCAAATTCATGTCATGTTAGGTGCAACGCCTGATGATGGCGGTTTGTTTTATATGATTTCTCAAGTTCCCCATAGTTTTTTTAATAATACCCTTGAAGTAGCGATAATTGGTTTAACGTCCTTTGCTATTTTAATGCTGTGGCCATTTTTAAAAGCCCACAAAATCAGTAAAATTCCGGCTCCTATCGTAGTATTGATAATCGGTATGGTATTAGCAAAGGTATTTGGTATTGAATCTGATGGTTTAGTTGCCTCACCATTTTTAGTTGAAATTCCTCAAGATTTAAGTGCTTATTTTTATTTACCTGATTTTTCAAAATGTGCCACCGTTGAATTTTGGATAGCAACGGTCAGTATTTGTATGGTGGCAAGTTTAGAAAGTTTACTCAGTGCAACGGCGGCAGAGAAAATTGATCCTTACAAACGTCCGACTGATTTAGACCAAGACTTAACCGCTGTCGGCATAGGAAATGTGATTTCAGGATTTTTAGGCGGTTTACCGATGATTGCAGAATTTGTCAGAAGTTCAGCTAATGTAGACGGCGGTGCTAAAACTGGTTGGGCTAATTTTTTCCATGGCTTGATTTTATTATCGTTTGTAGCGTTGTTTCCTGAGTTTATCCAAAATATTCCGCATGCAGCCTTAGCGGCTTTATTGGTGTTCGTGGGTTATCGCCGTGCCACACCTAAAATATTTGCTGACGTGTTAGCAATTGGTAAAGATCAGTTATTATTATTTGTACTAACCATTTTAGCGGTATTGGCAACCAATTTATTAGTTGGGGTATTTTTTGGTGTATTTGTAAAATTAATCTTACATTTAGCACGCGGTGTTTGGCCGAATAATTTGTTTAAAATTCATTTTACCGTGGTTGAATCTAATCATGCGACCACCGTTAAAGTCGTTGGTTCAGCATTGTTCTCTAATTTCTTGCCATTAAAAAGAGCAGTTGATGCGTTAGAGCCAGGTCAGCATATTGTGTTTGATTTTTCAGAAGCGTATTTAATTGACCATTCGATTTTAGTGTTTATTGATGAGTTTAGTGAGCATTATGTGAGGAATGGCAGTGGTTCATGTCGTAATGTAGGACGAGCAATCGCAACCTATTCTGACCATGAATTAGCGGCTCGTTTAATGACGGGCGATGATAGGAAGTCTTAACATGTATTGTGAATGACACTAACTAAATTTTGAAAAATACCTCGTTTATCGGGGTATTTTTTTGCTTTTTTTCTTGGAAAATAGTGACTAACTGTAAGTATTAAAGATTTTATAGTTTAAGTCGATACATTAGGAACGTCATATATAGTTTTAATAAATAAAGGATTTTGCTATGGCAATTTCACTTGTATCAAATTCGTTGTCATTATCATTACATAAAAATTTTAGTCGATCTCAGTCAGATACATCAGTTGCTTTACAGCGTTTATCATCAGGGTTACGCATAAATTCAGCTAAAGATGATACTGCTGGCTTGTCTATTTCCAACCGTATGACCACTCAAATTCAGGGAATGAATCAGGCGGTACGTAATACAAATGATGCGATTTCAATGCTTCAAGTGGCAGAGGCAGGCATGTCAGGGGTGACGGAATTATTACAACGGGGCAGGGAATTGACCGTAGAAGCGGCTAATGCAACCATGAGCATGGTAGATAAACAGAGCATACAAAAGGAAATTGAGCAGATATTAACACAGGTAAACCATATTGGAAGTACTCTTACATTTAATAATATAAATATCTTTTCTAGAACTCAACAGAGAGTCATTGAAGTAGAGCCAGAACCTGTAGAAGAAGTAGAGCCAGAACCTGTAGAAGAAGTAGAGCCAGAACAGACAGTGACTATTATAGATAATACGACAAGGGCAGTGACCGATAAAGATAAAATTCTTAATGGACTACAAAAATCATGGTTACAACAAAGCGAGCAGCTTATAACGACATATTATGGTATTCAAGCAAATAATACGGATTTAGAAATTATTTTGGAAGATACTATTCCGGGCGGTGCGACTGCTTTTGTTCAAGCAGGATTTGATGGGGGTAATAATTTAACATCACTGTCTTTACATATAGATGTTAGTGAGTTATTGGCGGCTAATCTTGGTACAAGTTGGCCAGATGATACGGTAGATCAATTAATTGCACATGAAATGACCCATGCTGTCATGGATGCGACAATGAATGTGACGAGTTTTCCGACTTGGTTTATGGAAGGGACGGCTGAATTTTTACCGGGCGGAGATCATCGACTAAAATATGTCTTAGATAATGGTACATCTGAAGCGGGGGTTGTAAGTAATATTGATTCTATCATCGCTAACCCTTGGACTGCATCACATTTAGAATATGCAACAGCTTATTTGGCAACACGTTATTTGCATGATGTTATTGGTAATACGGGAATTAAAGAGCTGATGGAATATTTAGCAGCGGATAATACGAGAACATTGGATACTTATTTTACAAGTGCAGTACCTCAGGTAGAAGGTGTTAATATTGATAATACGGATGATTTTATTAATGCATTTAAAGGCGTTGATGCATCAGGTAGCGGTAGTAAAAATTATTCCGTCATTACAAATAATGGTTTATATTTTCTGTCAAATACGATGGATTTAACGAATAATGGCTTTTCAAATACGGCAGGTGATAATGGTGCCATTGGCGGGGGAGATGCTACTAATGGTGGAACACGGGATACGTCTTGGGCAGGTACAATACCTGATATTGATTTACCGACTAATAATCCTTTACTCGGTTTTAATGAAACATGGCCTGATTTTTTTGCATCAGATTCACCATTATTTTTATCAAGTTCTAAATTTTTAATTTCTAAGGGATTATTAAATAGTACATCTCAGTTGTCGTACGAAACAACCCAAGATTTTAAATTTCAAGTGGGGGCTGATACGGGTATGAATGTCAGTACTAATTTCATGGTGCTGGATATTGAAAATCTTGGATTAAGCAATATTGATGTTACTGAAGATACGGATACAGCATTATTGCAGTTTGATGTTGCTTTAAATGCAATTAACCAAGCACGTGGTAAGTTAGGAGCTACTATGAGTAGGATGGATTCAGTGGTGAATACTTTACATGTTACATCAAATAATATGAGTGCTAGTCGTTCGCATATTTTAGATGCTGATTTTGCCGCTGAAATGACAGGATTAATTAAAAACCAAATTTTACAGCAAGCAGGCATGGCGATGATGGCACAGGCTAATTCATCTTCAAGCGTAGTATTAGGGTTATTATAATATTATAATTAACTGATTTATTTGAAAATTTTAGGTAATAAATCAAAGGTAGTCAATTTCACTCAAGTTAATATGCATTGATAAATATATGGTAAAATTTTTTTAAATTAGTTTATTCGGTTCATAATTATGCATAAAAAATCATTTTCTTGGTTTCATTTAATTTTCGTTGTTTTTATAGGCTTACATCTAAATTTTGCCATGGCAGAAGATGATGATTTACTATTAGATGATGACGATTTATCCTTAGATTTAGGGGATTCAGTTGAAATACTTGAGGAATTAGTTAAAAAATCAAAACCAGCTATTTCTTCAGATGCCCATGCGGCACTATTTTATGAAGATAAATTTCCTTCAGCGTCTACCTGTCAAACCTGTCATGAGGATCATTATGAACAATGGTCTTCTTCTCCTCATGCCTATGCACAACTGAGTGTGGTTGCCAATTCAATGGCGGGCACTATGTTAAGTCGTACTGGTGGGACTATCGGTGATTTTTGCTATCGTTGTCATAATACGGTGGGTATGAATTTAGAAGAAAAACTTTTCATGAGTAGTATGGATAGACATCCTACTTCACGAGAAGGGATTACCTGCGTGACTTGTCACCGTATTGACCGTGAATATGGAAAAGTAGGCGGGCGGGTTGCTGTGGTGCAAGGTGATATTACGACACCTATTTATGGTCCAACCGGTAATGCAAATTTAAAAAAAATGCGTGATAACCCTGATGTGCGTGTTACAGATGATCCGAAAGCAAAAGGGCGTAAAATTCACAGTGAAGCTAAAAAGTTAAGTTATATGTCGACACCGGGTATGTGTAGTGTCTGTCATGATGTCGTTTTAGTGAATGGTGTTCGTATCGAAGAAACCTTTACTGAATATAAACGTTCCCCGGCTGCGAAACGTGGTGAAACGTGCCAAGATTGTCATATGGGTAAAACACCTGGCGTTGCTGGTGGTTATGATCATGGGCCTGCGGCTATCGTTGGTGGCATTGCTTCAGCTCCGCGTAAATTAACTAATCATTCGTTTGCAGGGCCTGATTATTCATTAATTCACCCAGGTATTTTTCCACATAACCCTGATGCACAAAAAATGGCGAGTATCCGAGAATGGCTAGCATTTGATTATAAAGCAGGTTGGGGAACGGATGCATTTGAAGATACCACCGCTGCTGAAAGTTATAAATTTCCAGAACGTTGGTCTTCAATTGATGATCGTTATGATGCTCGAAAAATTATTACTCATCAATTGACTAAACTGGATCAAGCTAGTGCTAAACGTAAAGCAATTCTACAAATCGGCTATAAAATTGGCGCGATTGAAGTAGGTGAAATCGATGCAGATGGTATTGATTTTAAAGTGCAGTTTAAAAATGGTACCGATGGTCATAATGCACCAACAGGCTTTGAACGTATGGTGTATTTTCAAGTTACTGTAACCGATGCCAATGGTAAAGTCGTCTTCAAATCTGGAGATTTAGATCCTAATGGTGATGTGAGAGATTTACATTCAGCCTATGTGCATAATGGTGAATTACCACAAGATGAATATTTATTTAATTTACAAAATAAATTTGTTACCCGTAATATTCGTGGCGGTGAGCGTGAACAAGTATTAGCTTCTAATGTTTCTGTTGATCCGCTACCGTATGTTCGTCCTGCACCTTTATCAACGCTTTTATTAGGTCGACCTTTAGGGGCTAGAGTGCATCGTAAAGGTATTCCAGCAGGTCAAAGTCGTTGGGCAGATTACCATGTAGATGCTGAATTATTAGTCGGTTCTAAAGCACCTTATAAAGCTAATATTAAATTAATTGCGGGCATGATTCCTGTTAATCTTGTGAATGAAGTAAAAGAAGTGGGTTTTGATTTTAATATGACGCCGCGAGAAGTGGCAGATAGGTTGGTCGAAGGCCATCAAGTGTTGTGGGAGCGTAATGTGCAATTAGACGCACTGAAAACTTACCCTAAGCTGACTCAATAATTTAAAGGTACTTTACAATGCTATTTACATTAAAAAAATTAAATATTGCAGCGACACTT
>CAJVYO010000078.1 GCA_913009515.1 uncultured Methylococcaceae bacterium | reverse complement strand
AAATAGCCCCTGCGGTGGATTCACCGACACCTGATAAAGCCATTAAATCATCGAGAGTATTAGGAAATTCTGCGGCATGATAAATAGTATTTGCCGCTTTATGCAAATTACGCGCACGGGCATAATAACCCAAACCTGCCCACAGGCTTAAAACCTCATCTAAAGGTGCTTTAGCAAGGCTTTCCACATCGGGAAAACGCTGCATAAAGCGATTAAAATAAGGAATAACGGTCACGACTTGGGTTTGTTGCAACATTACCTCAGATACCCAAACTCGGTAGGGTGTTACGGGCTGTTGCCACGGTAAATCTTTACGCCCGTGTTGGTCGAACCACCTTAATACCTTGCCTTGAAAAATTGAAGCTCGCATTAAAAGAAGTGTTTAAACAATTCATTAACTGCTTTACCCGTATCTTTACCCAAGGCTTTATTTAAGGCTTTACTAGTATCCTTGCCTAAGGCTTTACTTAAGGCTTTATCAATAGCCTTATTGATTTTCTTTTTTTCGTGGTCAGTTATCATTGCCATAATATCTAAATTATAAGTCGGTTTGCTGATGGTGCCTTTGACATTAATGGCGATAGGACGACCTTTAATCAGCACTTTTTTATTATTTGGATTTTTCTTGAGTTTGGCTTGTATTTTATAAGCAAGTGCTTCGCTATTAAGGTTAATCGTACCCGCTCCTTTGACATCTAAGACTGACGAATCTAAAAGTAAATCAGGGTTATGCACAATGCCTTTTTTAATATCGGCACTGCCTTTTAACGCAGAAAATAAGGTTTGTTCATTTTTATAGCCTTGTCGCATTTTTTTACCATCAATTGCTAATTTTCCGGTATCAATTATTTTTTGAATATTAATGCCTACCACAGCACCTTGATGTACTGAAAATTTAACTTTACCGTTTAAAGTGCGTTTAAAAGCCGGAATACTGTTACCGCGTAATGTTAATTGAGCATCAATGTTAGCCGCTCCTTTAATTTTTGCAGGTGCATCAGGCTGTAATGCATTTAATAATGGTTCAAGTTGTACCTGCTTAAGATGTTCATTAAGGCTGATAGACGGTGTTTTTCCTTGGGCATTAACGGTTATTTTGCCGTTATAACTGCCTTTATATAAAGTTTTAATACTTTGTTTAGTCTGCAAAATACCTTTTTTAGCCCGAATATTGAGAGCGAAACCTTGCATATTAAGTCCTGATACTTTTAGTTTTTTAATGGCTAAATCACCATTAATATTTAAACCACGTAGCGTTTCAACAGGAATTAAACCTGTACTTGCTGCCACAGCAGTCGCAGGCGTTGCGATGACTTTTTTCGATGCTGTTGCTGTTTTTGGCGGGCTATAACGGTCAATATCTATATTGTCGATGGCGAGTTTAAACTGAATCGCAGGTTGGCTAAAATTTGTAATTTTAGTAGACGCGGTGATTGCAGTTTCATCAAGTTGAATGTTGATATTAGTGAGATTTAAACTATCTTGTGTGCCTTGTAAATCAAGTTGTAACGCCAGTGCTTGTAATGCTTTGACATCACTGGTTTTAGGGGCTTGAAGTTTTAGGGATTGCATTAGCTGTTTAGGATTAAAGCGGGCAATATTCAGCTTACCTACTAGGGTAGGGGCTGATTTAAAATGTTCAATGGTTAGTTGTGAACTTAGATTAAGCGGTGTGCTTTGAATATTTAAATCATTGAGTACTAATTTTTCTAAGCTTAAATCAATATCAATATTGGAGGATAAGGCAAGCTCCAAACGCCCATTAGGCACCATTTTTCCTTCGGTGATGCTGTTAATTTTTAATTGAGCTAATTGGATTTTTTGTAGGTTTTCAGTGAGGGTTAAATCAGTGGACAGGCTTAATTGTTCGCTTAGTTGCGGACTGCTATTTTCAACTAATAGCTCTAATTTGATAGGGATAGCCTGATTAAATTGAATGGCTCCGATATGCAGATTTAAATCTTTAATATTAATTTTTTGCTGTGCTTGTTGGTCGTTCCAGCTGATATTGGCTTGTTCAATTTGAATGCCACCAATAGCAAATGCAGCTAATGCCGCTAGCGGTGTTTCATCATTGGTATCAGTATTATCCGTTGTATTATCATCATCAGCTGTGGGGCTTGCTATTGCTTCGGTGGGTTGACTTAAATCTGCCCAATTACTGATACCTTGTTTATTTTTGGCGGCATTTAAGGTTAAGCCCTTTAAAATTAAGGTGCTGACTTCAACTTCTTTGGATAATAACGGTATTAATTTTATTTTAATATCACTGGCGGCAATTTCAGCAAAAATAGGTTCTGCAAAGCCTTCAGCGTTACTGAGGGATATTTTTCCTGTACTCACGCCGAGCCACGGAAAAAAAGATAAATCAAGCTCACCGATAATGCTTAATGTACGGCCTGTTTTTTCTTTAACAGCGGCTTCTATTTCAGGTTTATAATCATTTAAATCAACGATTAAAGGTATAATAACAACCGCTGCAACGAGTAAGGCTATGCTTGAAGAAAATAGCATTAGTAAAAATTTAATCAGTTTTTTCATGGTTTTCTCCAAAAATAAAAAACATAACCCAGCAGTGAAAAAGTAGGTTAAAGTATTATTATAAGTGCTGTAAGCACATTTTTAATTCAATATTATAGGTTGATTTTTATCAGCCATGGACTTAAATAGGTTTTAACGATGTTAATTTTAATTAAACTCACCTTTATTATTGTGCTGGTTATTTTTTTTCGTAGTGGTAAAAAAGTCGGTGAAAATGGCATACGCTGGGCGGTCATAGGTGCAGTGGGTTATATGCTGGTGTTTGCTCTGACTATGACCATTATTGGTGAAACCTTTATTGCGATTACTTTAAGTTGTCTGGCGGTGTATTTTGTCCGTGCTAGATTGTTGATTCCACATCAAACGTTAGATTAAAAATCTTTAAAGCGTATATGTTGGCGATAGGGCGAGCCGTGTTTCCAAGTAAATGCTTCGGTGTAATAATGCATTAATGAAAAATAGCCAATAAGCCCTAAGCTGATGGCTTTTTTAATATCTATATCGAAGAAAAACTGCCCCAGACTATTAACCCATTGGTCGCCATAAACATGCAGTAAATAGGTTAATAGAAATGAAAGCAACGGCAGCACGATAAAGGTGTTTAATTTTATTTTATGTGCGTAGCGGTATAGCCAATTTTGCGGCTGTGAGGCGTGTTTATTGACATCATGTACCACATAAAAAATATAGGCAGTGGCATCGTGAATCAGTCGCGGAATGAGAATGGCGAAGAAATAATATTCTTGACTGTAAAAATAAAAGCTCGCAAAAATTAAGCTTGAATTTGCCCATAAAAATAAGGTGCCCATGCGGTTATTGACATAACGTTGGCATAATACGGTGGTCAGCAATAAGCAAATCACCAAACTTGCTGCGATATATTTTAGCCATTGAGCTTGCATTAGGCTGAGGGTATCTTTTAAAAAAATGCCCATATAAATGCCGATACCTGAACTAATACTGAGCCATAACAGGATATAAAATAACCAATCTGGTAATTTATATAAGGCTCTACCCACGCCAAGCTGTTGTTTTAATACATGATAGACTGTCCACGATGACACCATAATATATAGGGTGTAATAAGATAGCACTTGATTGGCTATGCTGAAAAAAAGTGCAATAGCTAGCGTCATAAAGATGATTTTCTTTTGGTAAAAACTGAAATAATCTTTATTGGTGGTCAATAATAAGGTGCTGGCTATAATATGCGGAGTACCAAATAGCACTTGAAATAATAAAAAATGACTAGGGCTGTTAGGTAAGTAATTGAGTAAGGTGCCTGAAAATAAGGTGGTATCAGACAATTGCAAGACGATACACAGAGGAATGATGAGATATAAAGCCAGTAATAATTTGAAGGATACTGCGAGTGGCTGAGTGTTTTGGGTTTGATTGGGCATTGGCAGGGCGTTATTTTATTGTTATTCTTATTGGCTAACGGTACACTGTTTTATCTTTTAGTTTCAAGCCTTAAATGAATTATGTCTTTTACCTTACATGCTAATTTAGCCAAAGATTGTATAGAACTGGGACAATTGGAACTTTGTCGGGTTTTATTGATGAATGATTGCCAATTTCCATGGCTGATTTTAGTGCCGGAACGTGAAAATATAAGCGAAATACATGAATTATCCGCTGATGACCAGTTACAATTGATGCGTGAATCATGTTATATCAGTGAAAAACTCGCTGAGGTTTTTCAGGCTGACAAGATGAATGTCGCCGCGTTAGGTAATATTGTGCCGCAATTACATCTACATCATGTTGTTAGGTACAAGACCGATAAAGCATGGCCGGCACCTATTTGGGGTAAATTTGAAGCGATGCCATATTCGGCTGCGGCGTTAGATAAAGTGTTAATAAAAATCAATAATTTTATCGTACCCTCGATTAAGCTAAATTAGTATCATATAATGGAGCTTTTTTTGATGAAATGAATTTAATCGTCAATATACTTTAGTAAGCAAAAATCAATCATATGGAAATTCAAGATAATCAAGAGCTATACCATGATGCGGATATAGAAAGGGCTGCCCGCTGCTTAAAAGCAATGTCTCATCCCTTGCGGTTAAAAATATTATGTGTGTTGGGTGTTGAGGCGATTAGCGTACAGGATATTGTTGAAAAAGTAGGCACAAGTCAAAGTAATATTTCACAACATCTTGCTATTTTGCGTGAAAAAGATATTTTAAATTTCAAAAAAGAAGCAAACCGTGTCTATTATTATATTGACGACCCCAGAATGCTCAAATTAATTGAGATGATGCGGCAAATTTTTTGTAAGCAATGTTAATTAATCACCTTTTATTTATAGGATTATAATGGATCAATATATTGAATTCGCAGGCAATCATTGGATGCTGGTAACAGCCTTTTTTGCCGTTACTTATTTTTTAATTCAAGATATTATTGAATCAAGTATGCGTAAATATGACGTGATTTCCCCCATGCTCACCGTGACTAAATTAAATTCGGACGCCTCTTGTATTATTTTAGATGTACGCGGAGGCGATGAGTTTAAAAAAGGTCATATCACCGATGCAATTCATATTACTTTAAGTAATCTTGATAAACACATTAAGAAGCTTGAATTGTATAAAGAAGATGATTTAATTGTTACTTGTCAAACCGGTATGCGTTCTGCATCTGCGTGTGATAAATTGACTAAATTAGGCTTTAAAAAAATTCATTCAATGTCGGGTGGCATGCAGTCTTGGGAAGAAAATAAATTACCTGTTGTGAAAGGCAGTAAATAAATTTAAGCTACTCCGTTCTTTTAAACTTTTAAACAATATAATTATTAATTATGGCTGAAGAAACACAAGCAGAAGAAAAACAATTTTCAATTCAAAAAATTCACACTAAAGACATTTCGTTTGAAACGCCTAATTCTCCGCAAATCTTTACCAAAAAATGGGAACCAAATGTTGATTTTAATTTAGCAACTAATGCGTCACCATTAGAAGATAATATGTATGAAATTACCTTAACAGTTACCGTGACCGTGAAAACAGAAGACACATTAGCGTATTTAGTTGAAGTAACCCAAGCGGGTATCTTTTCATTAAATGGTTTTGGCGAAGAAGAAATGGGGCCAATGGTGGGTAGTTTTTGTCCTAATATTTTATTTCCTTATGCCCGTGAAGTGGTCTCGGATTTAGTGGCAAAAGGTGGATTTCCACAATTACTTTTAGCTCCTGTTAATTTTGATGCGTTGTATGCACAGCATTTGCAACAAGCACAGCAAGCATCTGCTAAATTAAACTAGTTTAATTATAAACTTATGACCCGTAAAATTAGTGTACTCGGAGCAGGTTCTTGGGGAACAGCCCTAGCAATACAAGCGGCTAGAAATGACTGTGAAACTATGTTGTGGGGGCATAATCCCACGCATATTGCTCAACTTGCCACTGAAAAACAAAATACACGTTATCTTGCGGGGCTAAGTTTTCCTGATTTATTACAGGTCACTGATTCTTTAAAAGCGGCGGCAGATTTTAGCTCGATTATTTTAGTCGCCGTTCCGAGTCATGCTTTTAAGCAAACTTTAATAGAGCTTAAGCCGTTTGTGAATGACAAAGTAAAAATTGCATGGGCAACCAAAGGGTTTGACGCTGAAACGGGTGAGTTATTAGCGAAGACAGTGGCAGATGTTTTTAGTCTGCATACGCCAGCTGCGATTATTTCAGGACCTTCATTTGCTCGTGAAGTGGCGGCTGATTTGCCAACTGCGGTGACGATTGCTGCGAATCAAACTCAGTTTGCACAAACCTTAGCCAGTATCATGCATAGCACCCATTTTCGCACCTATACCACTGAGGATATGATTAGTGTGCAGGTTGGTGGGGCCGTGAAAAATGTACTCGCGATTGCTGCTGGTATTGCTGATGGTATAGGTTTTGGTGCCAATACCCGTGCCGCGTTAGTCACCCGAGGTATTGCCGAAGTGATGCGTTTAAATACCGCATTAGGCGGAGAGCAAGAAACCTTAATGGGCTTATCGGGCTTGGGTGATTTAATTTTAACCTGTACCGATAATCAATCACGTAATCGTCGTTTTGGTTTGGCCTTAGGGCAGGGAAAAGATAGGGATGCTGCGATTGCAGAAATCGGTCAAGAAGTAGAAGGGATTTCTGCTGCTCGTGAAACCTATAAATTGGCAAAACACTATAATATTGAAATGCCGATTACAGAACAAATCTACCGCGTACTCTACGATGGTTTAGCCCCTTTAACAGCGGTGCAAAATTTATTACAACGCGATCAAAAAGCGGAATAACTGTTTTCATTCAGCATTTAGTTTCCATTCCAAAGCATATAATCATTCGATATAAACGTCTAAGTTACCTTTTTCACTGTAGGGATTTTTAATGAATATTCATGAATTTCAGGCAAAACAATTATTTAAAGAGTATCAAATTCCTGTGCCAGTGAGCTTAGTGGCTAAAACCGCTGATGAAGCGTTTGCTGCTGCTCATGCCTTAAATGCAAATAGTTGGGCGGTTAAAGCTCAAGTTCATGCAGGGGGACGCGGTAAAGTCGGTGGGGTTAAAATTGCGAAAACCGCTGATGAATGTCGTTTGTATGCTGCAGAAATGTTACAAACACAGTTAATCACTAAACAAACAGGCAATGAAGGCTTGCCGATTAATGAGGTGCTGATTGAAGCCACTTCGGTAATTAAGCGTGAATTTTATTTAAGTTTATTAATTGACCGTCATCAAGAATGTTTATGTTTTATTGCTTCGGCAATGGGCGGCACGGATATTGAAGCGGTTGCTGAACAATCGCCTGAAAAAATTATCAGTATTCCCATCCATTCAGCAGCAGGCTTACAGCCTTTTCATTGTCGGCAAGTGGCGAGTATTTTAGGGATTAAAGGCAAGCAAATTGATGGCTTATATGCGGTGATGATGGGCATGTTACAGTTATTTTTAAGTCATGATGCCAGCCAAATTGAAATTAATCCTCTGGTTGAAATAGACGATGGTAGCTTATTGGCTTT
>CAJVYO010000077.1 GCA_913009515.1 uncultured Methylococcaceae bacterium | reverse complement strand
TGAGTATTCTCAATACCAGTTCTATGAGAAACACGGTTTTATCAATTCAAATGGAGAAGTTGATAACATTAGCTTCAATGGGTAGCACTCGCGCTTTCATCTCAAAAAAGACTGGCTTTAATATTTTATCGGTTGTTGTTATTATAATTTAACTCATTGAATTATATATACAAATTATCAATTTTTTTTAAATATAATAAATATATTCATTTTTATATTTTTAACTTAAAGAGCTGTTTTTATTCATACATGAAATTTAAACCACCTCATAATATCCATTGAAATTTATGCCAAAAAAAAAATTAAAATTAGAGCGTTTTTTAATCTGGTCTATGTTAATTATCACGCTGATAATAACGGTTAATGCTGGCTTTTTATTTATGATAAAGCATACTTATAATAAGGTTGTTTTAAAACAAGAACATCGTAAGCAGGCGATGGCATTAGTGAATTCTTTACGCCAAGAAACTGAAAAATTAACTTTTTTTGTGCGGGCTTATACCAGTACATCAGACACTCGCTATTTAATGTATTACTACGATATATTAGCGATTAGAGAAGGTAAAAAACCGCTACCTAAGAACTACATGTCAGGTGTGTATTGGGACAGTGTCATTTCAAAAACAATCATTCATACTTTTAATCCTGACGATAAAGCCTATTCGCTGTTTGAACGTATGATGTTTCTAAATTTGAGTGATGCAGAATTACTTGAATTAGACAAAGTCTCTGCTGCAACCGATGCGATGAAAAATATAGAGCAAATTGCATTTGCTGCCACACAAGGACTGTATAGCCCAAAACAAAATAACTTTGTTTCAGATGGTGAGCCACGGTTACAATTTGCCAACGAACTCGTCCACAGTTATAAATATAATCTCCTTAAATTAAAATTAAGCGAATCCGTTAATAAATTAATAGCTACGGTAGATTCACAATCCAACGCGGCAGTGAATATAGCAGTAAAAACTTTAGAGCAGTGGATATTCTTTGGTTTAGCTAATATTATCATTGGCTTTATAACACTATTTATGGTGTCACATATTATGCGGCAACGAGTGTTAAATCCGCTAAAATTACTCTCTAAAGCCGCAAAAAATATAGCCAGAGGTGATTATTCCACCCGTGCAAAAATTGGTATTCGTGATAAATCTCTTTATAAAGGAGCTGTTGAGGAGTTAATGACCTTAGGTGCTTCATTTAATAGCATGGCACAGTCTATTCAAAACGACATTACCATACGTGAATCCGTGCAAATAGACTTAGAAATTGCCAATAAAAAATCGAAAGAAGCGATGCATGCAAAATCAATGTTTCTCGCTAATATGAGTCATGAAATTCGTACCCCTATGAATGCAATTATTGGTATGGCCTATTTAGCTTTACAAACAGACTTAACCCCTCGCCAAAATAATTATATTACCGAAGTACACAATGCAGCCCAGTCATTACTCGGTATTATCAACGATATTTTAGATTTTTCTAAAATTGAAGCAGGCAAAATGATATTAGATAACAGTCCTTTTATTTTAGAAAAGGTCATTGGAGAGTCGTTGTCATTATTACGCCAACGTGCCTATGAAAAAGAAATTGAATTATTACTCAATATTGCCAATCCCTTATTATTAGGCACGAATGGATGTTTTCTAGGCGATAAGTTACGCCTTGGGCAAATTATCACTAATTTATTATCAAATGCCATTAAATTTACACATGAAGGTCATATTAAACTAAGTGTCAGCGAAGAAGAACGTACCGATAAGGATATTTTATTACGTTTTTGTTTAGAAGATACCGGCATTGGCATGACAACTGAACAGGTGAACGGCCTATTTCAAGAGTTCACACAAGCTGATGGCTCAACAACACGCAAATATGGCGGCACAGGTTTGGGTTTGACGATTTCTAAAAATTTCGTTGAATTAATGGCTGGAAAAATTTGGGTTGAAAGCAGTAAAGGCAAAGGCTCTAAATTTATATTTACAGCACGTTTTCTACACTCAAAACCATTAACCCCGCTCTTACCATTAAGTGATGTCGCTACATTACGTGTCTTAATTGTTGATGATGAATATTGTGCGCGTATGGTGTTAAAAAATTTACTGACTGCATTAGGTGTCGGTAAATCTAATCATAATAGCATAATAGCAGTTGCAAACGCTCAAGGAGCGTTACTCACTCTAAAAAAAGGAGCTTCAGAAGGTAAGCCTTTCGATCTTGTCTTTGTTGACTGGTTAATGCCTGATATGGATGGTGGCAAAATAATAACAGCGATACAAAATAGCTCGCTTGCTCATAAGCCAAAAACGATTATGATTTCTGCGTCTGATTCAGAACTGATGCATGACGTTACTATGGATTTAAATATTCCATCTTGCTTATCAAAACCTATTTTACCCGAAGCCTTACGCACTATATTAAATTCCGTAACCAATAATACTGAATTATTTATGGAAAATAAAAAGGTGCAACCAGTGCAAAACCTTAAAGGTATGCAGGTCTTATTAGCGGAAGATAATGCACTTAATCAACAATTAGCGGTTGCACTAATGGAAATGCAAGGCATTCATGTCACCGTCGTTAATAATGGTCAAGAAGCGGTCTTTAATTTAAATGCGGTTGCCCCTGATTTTTATCATGTTGTATTAATGGATTTACAAATGCCTGTCATGGATGGCTATACAGCAGCCCATTATTTACGCACTGATTCACGTTACACTGAATTACCCATTATTGCGATGACTGCACACGCGATGACTGAAGAACGTGAGCGTTGTATCGCAGTAGGTATGAATGATCATATTAGTAAACCTATTGAGCCTGATGTTTTTTATAACTTACTGGAACAGTATTATTCTCAACCCGAACAACGACAACATCCTAAAATACAAACAGAGATAGAAGCCAGCTCAGAGATACCTGACATTTTAAACTTAGACACCACTATTGGTCTCCGTCGAGCGGCTAATGATCAAAAATTATATTTAAAAATGTTATCCCAATTTACACATGATTTTTCAGACTATGAACATCAATTTGAGCATTATATTACACAGTCTAACTGGATAGAAGCTGAACGTTTAGCCCACACTGTAAAAGGGTTAACCGGAACACTTGGCATTAGCAGTGCTATTTTCGTATGTTCAGGTAAACTTGAAAATGCCTGTAAAAATGAGCAAACAGAATTAATACAACATAGCTTAAAAGACCTCACAACATTACTTACACCTTTGCTTGAAAAATTACAGCAATTTTTTACAAATGAATATTTAGAAGATGAACCTAAACAATTAACTACCCCATCAAGAAAAATGCCTGATTGTTTGCCACAATTATTATCGTTATTACAAGAATGTGACAGTGATGCCATTGATTTATGGGATAATTCCCACACTGAATTCAGTCAAAGCTTGTCGGCACCATTGATACAAAAAATCAGCATTGCCATGCAGAATTTTGAATTTGATACGGCTTATGAATTGCTTGCTACAGAATTCGGGCTTTCAGTCTAAGCCGGGACAAAACTGAATATTAGACTCGTTAATTTTGTATAATAAGCTCATGAAAAAAACAATACAACAGCCGAAGTACAAGTAACTAGAAAATCAATTATTAAGCTCGGTTTAGAATGTGCTAAAAAAAGTATACGTGAAATAGCCAAGGTTATTTCTGGGTCAAAAAGTAGCGTTCATCGTAGCGAAAAAGCGAAAAAACAGCGTAACCAGTATTCGGAATCTTATTTATGGGAAACTGATACAGTAGGTCAGCATGGAGATGAGATTGTAATATATGTTCAAAATCAAGGGAAAGATAAAAAACCATATGAAAAGATTTATGACCCGAGACAATCTGATCTTGTCTAAATACCCCTCTTCGCGAAGCGAAAACCCTTGGGGCGGGGTAGTTTATTACATTCTATTCCTTCTTAAATTCTAAAAAATAATGAATACACGCCCTACTATTTTAATCGTCGATGACACCCCTGCGAATTTAAGTTTATTATCCAGTTTACTTAAAGAGCATTACCGAATCAAAGTGGCTAATAATGGCAAAAAAGCACTGGAATTAGCACAGAAAAATCCACCCGATTTAATATTACTGGATATTATGATGCCTGAAATAAATGGCTATGAAGTTTGTCGCTCTTTAAAATCTACGGTATTAACAGATAAAATACCTGTTATTTTTCTCACGGCTAAAACCGGTATTGAAGATGAAGAATTAGGCTTTGAACTCGGTGCTGTTGATTTTATTCATAAACCCATTAGTCCGCCTATCGTCATGGCACGGATTAAATCACAATTAGAAATAAAAGAGTGGCATACCGCCATACAAGATAAAAATGTATGGCTAGAGCAACAAGTTGAACAACGTTTAACTGAAATTAATGATTTACAGTACGCAACTATTTGTGTCATGACCTCAATGGCTGAATTTCGTGATGAAACAACGGGCAATCATATTCGACGTACGCAAGAATATGTCTATATGCTAGCGGTTGAACTCTCAAAATATACCCATTACAATGCATTACTCACGCCTTCTTATATTGAACAAATGAGTAAATCTGCTCCCCTGCATGACATTGGTAAAATAGCCATTCCAGATGATATTTTATTAAAACCGGGTAAACATACCGATGAAGAATACACCATCATGAAAACACATGCACAACGTGGTTTTGATATGCTTCAATGTGCGGGTAAGTACATGGGTGAAAAAGGTGAATTTTTAACCTTGGCCATGGAAATTGCAGGCAGCCACCATGAAAAATGGGATGGTTCAGGTTACCCCAATAACTTAAGTGGCAATGATATTCCTGTATCAGCCCGTTTAATGGCACTCGCGGATGTCTTTGATGCCCTACTTTCTAACCGTCCTTATAAAAAATCCATGAGTGCAGAAAAAACAATTCGTATTATTTTAGAAGGAAGCGGCAGTCATTTTGACCCAGAAATTGTTGACGTGTTTATGACCATAAAAGATGAAATGTTTAAAGTGGCGGCGAGAATGAAAGATGATAATGATTAAAAAAATGGTCTTTACATCTGCTGTCATTTCACTATTCAATCCATTTTCTATCAACACTGCGACTGATTATTCCATTAGTTAGCAACGTAATAAATGAAGATATTGATATTTTTTCACTGTCTTATAGCATCGTATTTTAGGTGGTAATCATGAAAATAATAAAAAAAATATTATCATCGCTTATTTTATTGCTATATGCACAGTCTAGTGTCGGTGAGATTGTGGTGATTGGTCATCGCAATGTACCTAAAATGGATTTAATCACTATTAAAAAGATTTATATGGGGAAAATTATTTCTCTTGAAAGCATTAAGCTTAAACCTGTTAATACGAAGTCAGGCTCAACAGAACGCAATCAATTTTTAGACGTTTTTATTGGTAAAAATGAAGATAAATATACCGGATATTGGACTGTTCGCCGTTATATCGGTAAAGGCACACCGCCTAATGAACTTAATAACGCCACTGAAATTATTGATTATGTCACCTCAACAGCAGGAGCAATAGGCTATATTGATTCGAGCCTATTAACAACAAAATTAAATGTCATTGGACGGCAAAAATGAAAAAAAGACTCTTTGGACTATATTTAATACTGCATTCCGTGTCTAGCCTCGCAGCCATTGATTTTTCACTATGGGGTGCAGATATGTCCCTGTCAGGTTTTGCCACCATAGGTTTTGCTATCTCAGATCAACCGTATAAATACCAACGCTTTATAGATGATGACGGGACATTTAAACGAGATTCTATTGCCGGCGGGCAATTAGATATTAACTTTAACAACGACTTTAGCCTCACCGTACAAGCTAAAATTGCGCCCTCTATCTCGAGTGATACCGCCATTATGCCTGAATTAACATGGGGTTTTGTATCGTGGCGACCGACGAATGATTTATTATTTCGAGTAGGACGTGTGCGTGTACCGTTCTATTTAAAAAGCCAAATTATGGATGTCGGTGCAACCTTTGATTTTGCACACCTACCTGTAGAAATGTATGAAATCTATTCAACCAATGATATTGATGGAGCATCCGTCATTAAAACATGGGATTTTGATGCAGGTGAGTTGACGCTTGAGGGTTATGCAGGGATAACACATTCATATTTTAGAAAAGCAGGCTTTAGTTTTAACCCTATTTCTGAGCCAGTGGAATTTTTTCCAACAGAAACCATCAGCTATGGTTTAGCGTTAACCTTTCAAAGCGATGAAGATACCTTTCATATCAGTGCACATGATAGTTACACCCGCTGTACAAACTGTGAAAAAGGCAATCACTTTCGTGTTTATTTTCCTTATATTGAAATTATGCCAGGTGTTGGCTATTACAAAGTATCTAATACTATGCCAGGTGATGATTTACCCGAAGTTGAAGTAGTTCATACGCTTATCTATACAGCAGGGGCTGATATTTCACTGGGGCATGGTTTTCGTTTATCAGGTGAATATGCCTTCCGTAATGTAAAAAATATTAACATTGGCGTTGATTCTCATGGCGGTTATATTGCACTATCAAAATCATTAGGTGCATGGGCACCTTATTTTAGTATTGCACACTTACAAAGCACTGATAAAACAATGAATATGTATAACAAAGTCCGTAATAATGTTATTCCTGTTATTATTCCAGATTCAGAAACACTCAATGCAACGCAACAAGCAGGTGCCGCAAGTATTCCTGCCTATAATCAAACCACATGGGCAATAGGAACTTTGTACAGCATAAATTCAACCAATAAACTCAAAGCAGAATGGGCAATTACCGACACAGGAAATGTCTCAAGTTTTGTTGATGCCCCAGTTAATGAAACATCAGGAAATCGTTTAATCAACGTCTTTTCTTTTTCTTATAATGTGGTATTTTAAACGGACAGTTTTGTAATATTCCATATTTCAATACCTTCGCCAATTTGAATTTTTAGTCAAAACTTTTAGAAACTTAATACTGGGTACATTTAAATAAACGACACTAATTATCTGAAAAAAATTAAGTAATAGTAGGATTAATTAATAACCTTTATATTCGTTTTCGTGCAAGATATATAACAAATATAAAACCAATAAAATTTATAAAAAAAGTATATGAAAGTATAGTTTATTGAGTTAATAGAGTGTTTTTTTATATCACAAAATTAAACATTATTCCCCTCTATCATTTTATACATTATTCCCCCTAGTCTTTTAAGGGGGAATAATGTGGAGGAATGGCTTTATAGCGTTAGCGGCTTTCCGACTGTTGCAGGGCTTTATCTGCAACACAGAATTTTAATGATACAATTATTATCAGTGCTAAAAAATTAAACTAGGAATTTCTGATGATAGGCATCAATGACACTATAGATTTAAGACCTTATTACAAGACATTCACAGATTGTAAAGAATATTTAAATAGTTTACAAAAATCTAATAAAGAACCTTCTAAAAATTCAATTAAACAATATTTACTTGATATGAAAAGAATGGATAAAAATAAAGATACTCCACTAACTTTATGCACGTCTAAAAATACTTATTATAAATATA
>CAJVYO010000076.1 GCA_913009515.1 uncultured Methylococcaceae bacterium | reverse complement strand
ATACCCGCATTAGTAAATAACAAAGTAGGGTCATCAACAGGGACTAATGAACTAGAGGGTTGAATCGAATGACCATTTTTAGCAAAAAATTCTAAAAAAGTCGTCCGTAAGGCAGAACTGCTGAGTGTTTTCATAATGAATTAAAAATGTATCTAAAATAAAAATTAATAATTCCTACATGCCAATGTAGAAAAATAATGGGGAAGTGTTGTCTGAACACTGTTTAAAATTATAATTGTCTAAAAAACTGATTAATCATTTCGCCCGAAAATCCCCGCTGCTGTAAAAAACGACTGCGTTTTAAACGCTCTTTGGAATCTAATGACGCTAACTTATCGGTATATTTTTTGGTATAAACTTGCTCTAAAAGCAACGCCCAGCTGCCAACAATATCTTCAACTGCCATGTCAAAATCATAGCCGCCTGCTCCGCGTTGCTGTAATGCCGCACCAATATGTAACGGCCCGAAACCACGCTGTACACGATGACGGGCATAACTTTCTGCAAAACGGGCATTACTTTGTAAGCCTCGCTCTTCTAATTCACTGACGACCTCTTGAATCATTGAGCGAACAAAGCCTTTTTCCGCTACTTTTGTTAATAACTCTTGCTGGCTATGCTCACGGCGTGCCAAATAATATAAGCACGCTGATTTTATAGCCTGATAATCTGCTACCTCAGTCATTAACGCACTAAATTAAGACTTAGTTTTAGTTTTCTCTTTAATCGCTGGTTCATCTTTTTTAGTATCGTCTTTTTTATCAAAAACTTCAGCTCGAATACTGGCTTCAATTTCTTCTGCAATTTGTGGGTTTTCTTTTAAATAACTGCGTACATTTTCCTTGCCCTGGCCAATTTTATCTTTGCCATAGCTGTACCAAGAACCGGCTTTATTGACGAATCCATACTTCACCCCTAAATCCACCAGCTCTCCTAAAAATGAAACCCCTTCACCGTATAAAATTTCAAATTCAGCCTGTTTAAATGGCGGAGCCACTTTATTTTTCACCACTTTAACGCGGGTTTCATTGCCTAAAATTTCATCGCCTTTTTTAATCGCACCAATACGGCGAATATCTAAACGTACTGAGGCATAAAATTTCAAGGCATTACCGCCAGTCGTGGTTTCAGGACTGCCAAACATCACGCCAATTTTCATACGAATCTGGTTAATAAAAATAACCATGGTATTCGAGCGCTTAATATTAGCGGTCAATTTACGCAAGGCTTGCGACATTAAACGGGCTTGCAGTCCCATATGCGAATCACCCATATCGCCTTCAATTTCCGCTTTTGGTGTGAGTGCAGCAACCGAATCAACCACAATAATATCAACGGCATTAGAACGCACCAACATATCCACAATTTCTAAGGCTTGTTCACCGGTATCAGGTTGTGACATCAATAAATCATCAACATTGACACCAATTTTTTCCGCATAACTTAAATCTAACGCGTGTTCTGCATCAATAAACGCCGCGGTACCACCTACTTTTTGCATTTGAGCCACCGTGGATAAAGTCATGGTGGTTTTACCCGATGATTCTGGCCCATAAATCTCAATAATTCGACCACGCGGTAAACCACCGCAGCCTAAAGCAATATCTAATGTCAGAGAACCGGTCGAAACGGTTTGTATATCACGCGGGGTATTATCATCACCCATACGCATTAAAGAGCCTTTACCAAATTGTTTTTCAATTTGCATCAAGGCAGCATCTAGTGCTTTCTTCTTATTCTCATCCATCGGTATTATTACTCCAAAATCTAACGCGTTCAAAACCCGACATTATCCCATAGCCACTTTACAAAACATATTATTTCATTAGCGAAATTTATTTTAAATTGTTTCAAAGCTTGTCATATTGCTGTCACATTATTTTTGTAACATTTGCCTTAACACAACAGTTGTTGTAATTTAGCAACTTTTTAAAATATTGAAACTTTACTTTTATAATAAAATCTATGAAATCAAATCTAAAATTAGCAATTAACGCTGCATTATTAACAGGTACTGCATTAACGCTTAATACAGCGTCTGCAACAGATAAAGCGTTACTTGATACTTTATTATCGAACGGTAGTATTAACCAAGTTCAATATGCAAAATTAGCAAAATCTGAACCTAAAGCATCGAGCAGCAGTTTATCAGGTATTAAAATGAGCTTAGATAAAAAAGGCTTACGTTTTGCATCGGCAGATAAAGCCTTCAAAATGAAAATCGGTGGACGTTTTCACTTACAAACAGGTTACCATGTTGGTGCTGAAGACTTTGAGCATACCGATGGTACTGAAGTACGTCGTGCACGTTTACATGTTAAAGGTGTACTATGGAAAGACTGGAAATATGTTGCTGAATTTGATTTCGCTGATAATAAAGTTGTTATTAAAGATTTAAGCACTACTTATAAAGGTTTAGATTGGTTGCAAATTACTGTGGGTCATCAAAAACAAAATATGAGTATGGAGCTACAAGAAAGCTCAAACGATATTATGTTTATCGAACGTTCTGCAGTGAACTCACTCACTGAAAAAACCTTTAACCGTGCTTTAGGCTTACATTTTAAATCAGCGGCTAAAGATTGGTCAGCACAATTTGCTATCTACGGCGATAGTACAGATGATAATAAATCAGCAGGCAATGAAGGCTGGGGGCTTTCAGGTCGAGGAACTTATACGCCGATTAACACTAAAAACAATGTACTCCATTTAGGGGCAGCAGTCGGTTTCCGTGGTATGGATGCAGGCAAGGTTAAATTAGGCTATGAAACCACCCATATGTCTAACCTAAACCTAACCAAAGCCAGCATTGGCGATGTGAACGGTATGACTATGGGTATTATGGAATTAGCCTATATGCGTGGACCTTTTTCTATTCAAAGTGAATACGCGCACATGTGGTTAGCACGTGATGCAGGACAAAGCGGCCTTAACTTTGATGCTTGGTATGTACAAGCAGCATGGACACTGACGGGTGAATCACGTTCTTACAAAGGTTCTGATGGTGAATTTAAACGCCTAAAACCTAGCCAAGAATTTGGTTTAAGCGAAGGCAGTGGTTGGGGTGCAGTTGAATTAGCCATCCGTTATGATGAAAGCGACCTACAATCTGGCGATATCATGGGCGGTACAGAAAAAGCAGTCACAGTTGCCGCTAACTGGTACTTAAACCAAAACATTCGTTTAATGGCAGATTACCGTACCGCATTCGATGTTAGTGCTAGAGATGGCATACCTAGTGGTAACGGTATAGAAGATGATGTACATGCTTTCACAGGTAGAATACAACTCACCTTCTAAATTAAAGCTAAATAGTTTTTTAAAGCCCGTTACCCCCAAATTTAACGGGCTTTTTTATGCCTGCTAGAAAATTTAATCAATCAATTTCACGTCCATAACGTGCTTGAATATGGCGTGCGTTATTACCTTCAATATTATTAATGAAACCAATTTGTTCAGGTGATGCTTCAATCACATGTTTCAGAACAAACCAATTAACACTTTCTGTATAAGGTGCGGTCGTCAATGAACCTAAATAATGATAAAAATGCTGTAATTCATTACCTAAATTATCATTAAATAAATCATATAAACGCACATGTCCTTGTTCGACTTTTGTTATTTCATGCTCATGTTTAGGGATTTTATCTAAAAATTCAGCAATAAAAGGATTCTCTTTACCCATCTTAAATAATACTGCAATCACTAAATAATGCGGCGTATCCGAAGCATTTTTTGCTTCATGATAGTTAACAATATGCATTTCCATTGGAAAGGTCATGCCATCGATTAAATGCTCTGAAGGTGTATGAAAATGCATTTGTTTAAATTCATAACGTATACCATCACTAATAATGGAACTACCCTCAGCAAAATCCAATTGCACCGTATGGCCTAAATTTTCAACAGCACTAATCTCATCTTGAAAATTCACAGTAATTTTATGATTTTGAGATGCGTGCTGCTGGGAAGATAAAATATTAATGGGTGATTGAATTAATCCATGATCTAAACTCGGCATGGTATATGTTTTGGAAGCATTTACCGCCGGCTGAATACTACAGGCGGTTAAACTTAAGTTGGCGGCTAAAAATGCTATTTGAATGTGCTTTTTCATTAATTATCTCAGATTTAAAAAATTGACTAGCTTACTATCCTGACTACCAATCTAAACGGGTAGCCCATTTCTGTATAGTGTAACCAAACCAACCATTCCAAGCTAAGCAATTTTTTATTTATACCTGACTACTTGCATATTTCAATTGCGGCAAAATATGATCTTTTGAAAAACCATACAATTCCACGGTAATATTATCATCCGGGGCACTATCTAAAAAGCCTTCTAAAGTTTCTTGAATATCATAATCAATAAATTTTGCCTTAGAGGCATCAATGGTTAAGGTGCTATTCTCCTCTACCTCATCTAAAATACTTCTAAGCCGAGCCTTATTTAGAAACGACACATCCTTATGCATCATCAAAGTATAGTGTCCGCCATCATGATGCAATGAAATTGCTGCATGGTAATGTGCCTTAATCACAAAATACAAACCTACCGCAATACCAATTAATACTCCCATTAATAAATCAGTGGCTAAAATAGCCACAACAGTGATTACAAAAGGAAAAAATTGATTACAGCCTTTATGGTACAACGATATAAATAATTCAGGCTTGGCTAATTTATATCCCGTGTGCAATAAAATCGCTGCTAAACACGCCAAAGGGATAAGATTTAATATTTGAGTAAAATATAAAATACTAAGCAATAATAAAATACCATGAGTAAAACTCGATACCCGTGTGCGACCGCCGGCATTAATATTGGCAGAACTCCGCACAATTACCGCTGTAACAGGTAACCCACCAATTAAACCACTAATAATATTACCAAGGCCTTGGGCTTTTAATTCCCGATTAGTCGGTGCTGTGCGCTTAAGCGGATCTAATTTATCCACCGCCTCTAAACTTAATAAGGTTTCCAAGCTGGCAATTATCGCTAAAGTGACTGCGACCATATAAACGTGCGGATTACTTAAATGATCGAAATCTGGCATCACAAATAATTGTGTAAATTCAGCAAAGCCATTAGTGGTTACTAAAGACACTAAATGTTTACCGGTAACTGAAAATTCTGGAAAATAGTGTAATGCTAATGCATTAAAGCCCACACCCCACAATACTACCATTAAAGCACCCGGCACCAACCTCACCATAGAAAAACGTTTTAACCATTTCGTTTCCCATACTATTAATAAAAATAAGCCCCCTAATGAAATAACGGTACTCCCTAAAGACATCGCACTAAATGCCTGTACAATTTCATTAAAGCTACTTAATACCGTTTCATTCATATAACTTTCATCACCTTCAAAAGCTATATCATAGCCAACTGCATGCGGTAATTGCTTGATAATAAGAATTAAACCAATCGCTGCCAACATCCCTTTAATCACTGATGAAGGAAAAAATGCCCCAATAATACCCGCACGCAAATAGCCTAAAATAAGCTGCAGAATACCCGCCAATACCACACTCACCAAAAATGCACTATAACTGCCTAACTGCTCAATGGCATTTAACACAATCACTGTCAAACCAGCAGCAGGCCCAGAAACACTAAGCTGTGAACCACTTGCCCATGACACCACAATACCGCCAACTAAACCGGCAATTAAACCCGCAAACAGCGGTGCACCTGATGCCATAGCAATGCCCAGACATAAAGGCAACGCCACTAAAAAAACCACTAAACCTGCTGGCAAATCATCTTTTAAATGGCCAACATAATAATTAATATGTTTATGTATCATAATACCCTCTAATCTTTAATATAATGATATTGAAAAATAGGATTAATCTCAACATCAGGATCCACGGTAATCAAAGGTTCTAACAAACCACCCCAGACCCTATAAACCCAACCATGCAATAACTATAGTCTACTTGCTCAACCTTACATTAACCTTTCACCCTTGATAGCGATGAACATATTATTAGTTGAAGATGATTCTGTACTCCGTGATGGACTCATCAACATTTTAAACACCAGTGGCTATCATGTCACCGCAACCGAATCGGGTGCCTATGCATTACGCTTATTAGATGCAGAGGATTTTGATTTAATTGTGCTTGATTTAGGTTTACCGGATATGGATGGCTTAGATGTCTTGCGACGCTTACGCAAAGATAAAATTGCCCTACCGGTACTCATTTTAACCGCTCGTGATACCGTCAATGATCGTATTGAAGGCATTAACCAAGGGGCAGATGATTATTTAACCAAACCCTTTGACTTAGGTGAATTGGAAGCCCGTATTCATGCCTTAATTCGGCGCTGCTATGCGGGTTTTAATCAAATCATTAAGGTCGGACAATTACAGCTCGACACCCAAAATCATCAAATATTTACCCAAGATAAAACCCTAACACTATCAATACGCGAAAATGCATTATTGGAAATATTGATGTTACAAACAGGTAAAGTCGTCTGTAAAGAGCGTATTTCACAACGCCTAGCCGTTGATGGTGATGCCTTAGCCGATAATGCCATTGAAGTCGTTATTCATCGCTTACGCAAACGTATTCAACCTTACCAAGCAAATATTCGTACTGTCCGTGGCTTAGGCTATCTATTAGAGGAGACTGAACATGGCGTATAACAGCCTAAAAAAAACCATTATTGTCCGACTTCTGATACCGGTTATTTGTTTTATCTTGCTAGAAACCTCACTTTCTTACAGTGTTACCTTACATTATGTTGATAAAACTTATGACAGCCAGCTACTCAACTCCGCCCTGTCCTTAAAGCAAGAAATCAAAGTTAAAGATAATAAAATATATGCTGAATTATCAGAAAATGCCCTAGAGATTTTTACTTGGAATAATCAAGATAAAACCTATTTTAAAATTACCTCAAAAAAACAAGGTCAACTCGCAGGTGATATATTTTTAACAGAGCCATTAATTGCAATAGCACAACATAATAGCCAGCCTATTTTTAGTACTACCCGTTTCCATAATCAACTCATACGCATGGTCTCTATTCAGGTTAAATCTAAAGATTTACCTGAAACTGTTTCTATTCATGTTGCTGAAACACTCAATAAGCGTCATGACATGGCAATGGATATTTTATTAGCCGATTTAATCCCGCAAATTTTATTTACCTTGCTGATTAGTCTGTATTTATTTAGAAGCGTTATTCGTGGCCTATCGCCGCTACACCACCTCACCGACCAACTCGCACAGCGTTCACCTTATGATTTAAGTCCGCTTAATGATTCCCATGTTTTTAGTGAAGTAAGAGCCCTAACAGACACCATCAATCAACTGCTTGCACGCCTCTCAACAGCGATTAGCGCCCAACAACGTTTTATTAGCAATGCTGCACACCAATTACGCACTCCGATTGCCGGCTTAAAACTACAAACTGAAGTTGCTTTACGTGAAGATAATGTCAATACCATGCGTCCCGCGTTGCATCAAATGCAAACCAGTACTAATCGTATCGCCCATTTAATTACCCAATTACTTGCCTTGGCTCGTTCCAGTCCTATTGAATGCAGTCATACATTAGAACATTTAGATTTACGAGCATTAGTGCGTGAAACTTGTATTAACTGGG
>CAJVYO010000075.1 GCA_913009515.1 uncultured Methylococcaceae bacterium | reverse complement strand
TCAATAATTTTCATTGAAGACTCTAATAAGAATTTAATCGCAACGATTGAACCAACTGTTAATTGTTCCTCGCACTCAAAACCAATCCCTGACGCACTCAAATTTGCATCGCGTAATGGCTCATTTTTTAATAAATTTTCTTCAGCTAATAAAGAATGAGCAATTAAATTAACTTTATCATCTAATAATTTTAAATAATCTGCGATTAAGGAATGGGTATTTTCAATCATGCCTAAGATAACAACCAGCTCTTGATTGATAGCTTCAATCTCCGTCGCTAAAGAAAATTCACTCTCTCCCTCTGCTAAGTCTTCCAGTACATGATCATCAGCGACCACTTCATAACTTAATTGTAAAGATTCATTAACCCGAAAAAATTTTCGACGCTCATTTTTATGAAAATCATAACTCATTTAATTAATCCTGTTGGCATTTCATGCTCTAATCTAAAATCAAGTTCATCCTGTGCAATCACAATATCAACTCGTCTATTCATAGACCTATGTTCTTCACTATTATTTTCAACCAGTGGTTGTGTATCAGCATAACCCTGCATAACAAAACGTGTTGGCTCTGAATTAGGATCGCGCAACATAAATTCGCCGACAGAAACAGCTCGTACCGCAGATAACTCCCAATTAGAACGAAACCAATCTGTTGAAATAGGAATATTATCAGTATGCCCAGTCACACGAATATTTCCCGTTGCCCCTAATGCCGCTTTTGTAATACGTAGCATCACTGGTTCAAATTTAGTTTTTAAAATAGATGACCCAGCATCAAACGCCCCTTTTTCATTAATGCGAATAATAACTTTCAAGCCTTCCACTTCAACCGAGAGCAAACCTTTATTAATATCTTCTTTTAAGGCTTCACTAATTTCTTCAGCCTCAGCTTCACGCATATTTTTTAAAGATTCAATAATTTCTTCTCGAATCTGCTCTTTTTCAATAATGGTGATTTCTAATGATTCTGAACTACTGGCAATTTGTTGACGTACTTCATCTAAAATCGTGGGATCGACTTTTCCCGGTGAAAAATTCTGAGCAATAATACTCGTTCCTAAAGGAACTTCATAAGCAGGTACTTCTCGCTGTACCCCAAATGCCATTTCCAAAGATTCTGCCATTTTTTTGAATTTATTCGCATCCATCGTTGCAAAGGATAATAATAAAATAAAAAAGCACATCAATAACGACATTAAATCAGCAAAGGTTGCCAACCATGGTGGTGCCCCAACAGGGGGGCATTTTGGACAATCATCAGCCATAATTAATTCTCAGTTTCTCTGCGTTTTTTCTCAGCTAAATAAGAATTTAACAACGTTTCTAATACTTTAGGATTCATACCTTCTTGAATACCTGAAATAATTTCTAATGTTAATTCTTTATTAATTTTTTCTGCTTCCAAAACCCGTGATAATTTATCAACCATCGGGATAGCAAAACAGTTGGCAATTATCGCACCATACAAAGTGGTCAACAACGCAATCGCCATCGCAGGTCCAATACTCGCTGGATCTGACATGTTTGCTAGCATTTGCACTAATCCCACCAAGGTACCAATCATACCCATTGCAGGGGCTAAATCTCCCACCCCTTTCCACATATCCTGACCACTTTCATTACGAATCACCATTTGATCAATTTCTTGACGCAAAATTTTCCGAACAAACACAGGCTCATGGCCATCGACACAAAACATCAAACCTTTCTGCATAAAAGCATCTGAAATATCTTCATCTTCCAGCGCTAATAAACCATTTTTTCGAGCAACATCTGCCAAGCGTACCGCATCATCAATTAAAATATTAGGATCTTCCTGCTTATTAAAGAAAGCCTTACCTAAAATTGCAAATGAACCTAAAAAATGAGCCAAGGAAATCCGCATCAAGGTCACCCCAAATGTCCCGCCTATTACAATCAATAGAGAAGGTACATTAACAAATAACAGAATGTCTCCTCCTGACGCAATCGCACCAATAATAATCCCAATACCTAATACAAATCCTAATAAGGAAGCAATATCCACTGATAACCCTCGTTACAATATAAAATTTATGTTCATCATCCCTGAAAATTCAGGACTGCCGATTAATTTTGTTTATAAAATTATAAATTATTTCAACATTAATTGTGAATTCATACTTTTTAACGTATGTGCAAACACAGCCCCTATTTTACCTGCTAAACGATCTATTAATCGTTCTTGCACAGTAAAATTAACCCGTTTTTTAGCGCCAATAATATCGGTTGCCACACTATCATCACTCCCGTAATCATCCACTAAACCAAGCTTTTTCGCACCTTCACCCGTCCAGACCAAGCCTGAAAAAGTATCTTCATTGATGGTTAAACGCTCTCCGCGCCCTGTTTTAACGGCATCAATAAATTGTTGGTGTACTTCCGCTAATAACGCATCCATATACTGTTTTTCATCAGCATTAGACGGTGAAAAAGGATCTAATAAAGCCTTATGCGCCCCTGCGGTCACTAAACGTCTTTCTACACCCAGCTTCTTCATGGTATCCACAAAACCAAAGCCATCCATAATCACGCCAATTGAGCCAACCAAGCTTGAAGGATTCACGTAAATCTTATCGGCAGCCGCCGCAATAAAATAACACCCAGAGGCACAAATATCTGACGCAACACCATAAATAGGCATATCAGGATGCTCTGATTTAAGCTTACGAATTTCATTAAAAATATAAGAAGACTGTACAGGACTGCCACCTGGGCTATTCAAATGTAAAATAATCCCTTTAGTTTCTTCATTTTTGACCGCATTACGTAAGGCTTTAATAATTGAGTTAGCATTTGCCTCGCTGCCCTCTGAAATAACGCCTGAAATATTAATCACCGCAGTATGACCTTCCGAACTATCCGAAGACATACTTTGCTTCAAGGAAGGATAAACAGCGAAACCTAAAATAACCAGCAAATAAACCGCCATTAAACTTTTAAAGAAAATCCCCCAACGTCGTCCACGCCTTTGCTCATCAACCGCTGCAAATGCAAGCTTTTCTATCGCCTCACGCTCCCAGCCGCTTTGCATGGGTTCATCCTTTTTGCTCGGTTCATTCCACTGATTATCACTCACTACTACTTTCTCCTCATTTTAAAAAATATTTATTCTGTATCGCGTGTTAATAACGCTTGTAAATCGTCAGGTAAAGGGGCGGTTAAGGTTAATACTTCGCCACTAATAGGGTGTGCAAAGCGCAATACTTTCGCATGTAAAAAAAGGCGTTTATAACCTTTGCGCCTAAACACTTTATTAAGCTCTCTATCGCCATAACGGTCATCGGCCACAATCGCATGACCTAACCACGCCGCATGCACCCTAATTTGATGCGTACGTCCGGTAAAAGGGGAAGCTTCTACCAAAGTCATATTATTATAAAATCCTAAACGCTTAAAAAAAGTTTGCGAGGGTTTGCCGGCTGGTGAAATACTGACCATTCTCGCCCCGTTAGCCCCTTGATTGACCTTCTTTAATAAGGGTTGATCTACTTTTAATTGCTTTAATGCCCAACGTCCATCTAATAAAGCTGTATAGGTTTTTCTAACGCCACTACCCCGAAAATATTCATGCAATGTGCGTAATGCACTGCGTTTCTTAGCGATAATTAAACAGCCTGAGGTTTCCTTATCTAATCGATGTACTAACTCTAAAAAACGACTTTCAGGGCGTAATTCACGTAACGCTTCAATAACGCCTGATTCAACACCCGTTCCACCATGCACAGCATAGCCTGCCGGTTTATTAATCACTAAAATAGCATCATCTTCAAATAAAATATCACGCACCAAACACCGCCGAAGATGATCAGGTACACTTAAGGTTTCTGCTTTTTCAGCTACCCTAATAGGCGGTATCCGCACATTATCACCTATGACTAATTTACGTTTAGCATCACAGCGACCTTTATTAATACGTACTTCACCTTTACGAATAATGCGATAAATTCGACTCTTAGGCACACCTTTTAAATAATTTATTAAAAAATTATCTAAGCGCTGCCCTTCGTGTGCATCTGTAATCTCAACAAACTGCACTTTAATGTGATGGCTATTTTCTTCTAATTTCATAGTGACATAATAATGTAATTTAAGATGCCATACTATAAGATAATGTCATTAATAACAGTAACAGGTTATAATTTGGGGCTTGTCGATGCTTAATCATAGAGCATCAACATGATAAATAAAATGCATAGCATCTTTATTTCACTTTAGCTGTAACAAAAAATAAGTCTACAACGCACTAGAGCTTAGTCGATAACATGAGAAGCTTTTAGGTAGCAACAAGGTAGACACTCACAGCAAAGCATAAAACAAATTTCGGGTTTTTTCGCTCCACCCATGATGAGCGATACTCAACCTTAATAAAAGGCTAAACGATAGGGATATTAAATAAGCATAATTGCCTATTTAATCCATTACACTATGATGCTTATAACACAGTAGAGCACCGCAGAATAAAAGCAAGCTCCTGATAAATCATAGGTTATATATCTTTTTACACCCTGTTGATAACATTTTTATCTATTTAAAATAAGCTTCAACACTGTATCGTTAGCACGGAATAATTAAGGTTAATAAGGATTACTAAATGAAAAGAATGCTTATCAATGCCACGCAGCCTGAAGAACTACGTGTTGCTTTGGTAGAAGGTCAAAAACTTTATGATTTTGACATTGAACACCCTTCACAAGAACAAAAAAAATCAAACATCTACAAAGGTATTATTACTCGTATAGAACCTAGTTTAGAAGCAGCTTTCGTTAATTATGGCGCTGATAAACATGGTTTTTTACCGCTGAAAGAAGTGGCACCCTCTGCTGTAAAATCTGATGACCCCAAACTGAGTCGCCAGAAAATAAAAGACCGTCTTCGAGAAGGGCAAGAAGTCATTGTTCAAATACAAAAAGAGGAACGCGGCAATAAAGGGGCGGCACTGACCACCTATATTAGTTTAGCGGGGACTTATTTGGTCTTAATGCCGAATAATCCTAGAGCAGGTGGTATTTCACGACGTATTGAAGGCGATACTCGTAATGACCTCCGCGATGCAATGGAAGGCATTGAAGTACCTCAAAATATGGGGCTGATCGTCCGTACCGCAGGCTGTGGAAAAAGTACCGAAGAATTACAGTGGGATTTAAACTATCTGCTACAATTATGGGAGGCTATCGACCGCTCATCACGTGAAAAAAATAAACCTTTTCTTATTTTTCAAGAAAGTAATATTATTATTCGGGCTTTACGTGACCACCTAAGAGAAGATATTGATGAAATTCTGATTGATAAAGAATCTTCATTTAAATTAGTGCATAACTTCTTAAAACAAGTGATGCCACATTTTATCGATAAAGCACAACTCTATACCGATTCTGTGCCGCTGTTTAATCGTTATCAAATCGAATCTCAGATTGAAACCGCTTACAGCCGTGAAGTTGAACTGCCATCAGGCGGTGAATTAGTGATTGACTACACCGAAGCACTCACCTCTATTGATATTAATTCAGCAAAAGCCACTAAAGGGACGGATATTGAAGATACTGCTTTCAATACCAATCTTGAAGCCGCCGATGAAATAGCCCGTCAATTACGCTTACGCGATTCAGGTGGACTATTTGTTATCGATTTTATTGATATGCACGCCAACAAACATCAACGTGCCGTTGAAAATAGACTCCGTGATGCGTTAAAAATTGATCGTGCTCGCGTACAAACGGGCCGTATTTCACGCTTTGGTTTATTAGAAATGTCGCGTCAACGCCTACGACCTTCACTTGGTGATGCCTCGCAATTAACCTGCCCTCGCTGTCATGGTCAGGGTGAAATTCGTAATGTTGAATCGGTCGCACTGTCTGTTTTAAGAATGCTAGAAGAAGAAGCATTGAAAAAATCAACGGATAAAGTCATTGCTCATTTACCGATTGAATGTGCGACCTTTTTATTAAATGAAAAACGACCTTCTATTGACCAAATTGAATCACGCCTAAATGTGCGTTTGATTATTTTGCCTGATAAAAATTTAGAAACGCCTGCTTATAGTATTGAGCGCATTAAATCTTTCGAAGACTTAGATGCTTCAAGCTATTCACAAATTAAAGCAGAACACAATACTATTCCAGAATTTGCAAGGCAATCACAGCCTAAAGTAGCACAAGCGGCCATTAAAGAATTTTTACCTGATGCGCCTGCACCTAATGCACCTGCGCCTGTCGTACAAAATAAAAAAATGTCGATTAGCTTAATCAGTCGTTTCTGGAATAAGTTGGTAAGCCCCAGCGAAACGGAAGAAACCACGGCTACCGCACCAAAAAACACGCGTAAAGACAGACCGCAGCATAACAATAGACACCCTAATCACCGTAGAAATCGTCATCGTAATAATCAACGTGATCGCCATGCTGAAAAAGCGACTAATACGGAAACCAATGCTGACAAAAATAGCAGTGCCGAGACAACGGCGACGCCAGATAAAGCTGTCACTGAAAATAATACGCGGCGAGAAGCTATTAGCAATCAACCGGCTCCGACAACAAGTCATAATCCAGAGACAGCTAATACCGCGACCGACACTAAAAAGCCGCATAAAAAACAACATAGACGCAATTATAATCGCAAGCCTAGAGTGCCTAGAAACACTGATAATAAAGCTAAAGCGGCTAATCCAACAACGGAGGAGAATAGTCCAAAAACAACTACTCCACCGCCTACTCCCAAGGTAGAAAAAGCAGAAGATTAAGCTTATAAATTAGGATTATTATCATTCTTTGCTATTAATAAGCGTGATAATAATCCTTCACAAGCTTCTACAAACTCATAATATATTAGGGACTATTTATTATTTACCCGTTATAATGTATTAGATTTTAAAGTATTTTTAGAGAATAAAAAAAGAATGGCAAAAGAAGATCAGATTGAAATGGAAGGGACGATTATTGATACCCTACCTAATACAATGTTTAGAGTTGAACTAGAAAATGGACATATTATTACTGCCCATATTTCAGGAAAAATGCGTAAGCATTACATCCGTATCTTAACGGGTGATAAAGTCAAAGTTGAAATGACACCTTATGACTTAACAAAAGGACGTATTACGTTCCGTATGCGATAGACACCCACGAAACGTAAGCTATTTTTCTTATTCAGCTTCTTGCTTAATAAGTTGCTTGCCTTTCAACGTAAACATCAATTCTTTATCCTGTACGGCTATATGAACATGTCCACCTTGTTCAAGGTCACCAAATAATAGATCATTTGCCAGAGGCTTTTTGATTTTTTCTTGAATCAATCTCGCCATCGGTCTTGCCCCCATTTTAGGGTCATAACCATGTTCTGCTAACCAGACTCTGGCTTCTGTATCTAAACTTAATGTCACCTGCTTATCGAGTAATAAGGCTTCAAGTTCAAAAATAAATTTATCGACAACACTGCCTAATACCGACATATCTAAACTATTAAACTGCACAATACTGTCTAGTCGATTTCTAAATTCAGGTGAAAAGGATTTTTCAACCACTTTTAAACTGTCGCTAGAATGTTCCTGCTGCGTAGAACCCATCGATGCACGACTGCCTTCTTCTGCACCTGCATTAGTGGTCATCACTA
>CAJVYO010000074.1 GCA_913009515.1 uncultured Methylococcaceae bacterium | reverse complement strand
CAGCACCTTCGCAAAAGTTTTAAAGGGGTCCACAATATGTATTTCTCCGCCTAATGTCGCCAAGGTATCCTCTACCTCATGAGCCTTAGACATAGTAATAATACACACACTGGGGTTTAATAATCGGGCTAGGGCTGAAATTTGTAAATTAACCGCCTCATCATTGGTAATCGACACCACTGCCTTACAATACGGACTTGAAACCCCTGCATCTAACAAATGGCTCGGCACACTCGCATCAGCACATAAACCAGGTACGAAAATACGGTAGCTACGCAATGATAAGGCCTGAATACGCTCTGCATTGGAATCAATCACCACTGCATTCATGCCGGCATCATTTAATCCACGCACTAAGACACTACCGGTATCACCAAAGCCACAAATAATATAAAAAGGCCCTGTTATCCGCGCCACACTTTTTGTAAAACGCCACTCCGCCAATGCTCGTAAAAAAAAGGTATTTTGAAAGAGCTTAATAATACTCCCTAAAGCATAAAACCAAGCGACGACACTAACATATAAGCAAATAATCGCCCATAAACGCTGTGCATTACTAAATTCCACCGGGAGTTCACCAAATCCTGTCGTGGTCGCGGTATAGGTCATAAAATAAAAAGCATGAAAAATACTTAAATGCTGTACTTCACCATCAATCTCAATACCAGGAATAAAGGTCATCACTAACATACCGATAGAATACACTATCAATAACGTCATTAATGGCGCTCGAAGCTCCCGCATCACGATAAAACTAACTCGATTTAACTCACTGCTTTTCATAAAAAATTAAGTCTCTTTTTACAGCCTAGCTCTTAAGGTCTCAGCCACTAAAATAACCACTGAAATAATATTAGCGACCAATGCGCCCCCTGATAAGGAAACAATCGTACTCATCACATTTGGGTTCATACCTGCATCACTAATATGCACCGCAAATGTCCAATGCAAAGCCGCGGCAATTAATTCAAAATCAGCCACCAAACTGGTCGCCAATAACACCGCCCCCACTTGTGAGCGATCGCCCAACTTTAAGCCGGTTGCAATAAAATTAACCACAATTACAGTGAATAGCTCATAGATACTATGATGTTCAGGATTGCTGTATTCACCCAATACAAACCCGACATTTAACGTTAATGATAAAACAATAAAAAAACCAAAAATAACCTTGCCAAGATCCACACAAAACCCCAAATGCCAATAATAAAAATTAAACTTATTTTACCTTAAATTAAAACACTAGCTTTCATATATCAATATTTGCTAATATATTGCCTTACCATTACCTTCAATCGAGAATTATTATGCCAATGACTGCCATGGATTTAGTCGCCGATGCTAAAAAAACTATTACCGAAATTTCTATTGCGGATGTTAAAAAAAGTAATACGCTCATCTTAGATGTCCGTGAACCTGCTGAATTTGCTGCAGGTCATCTTGATAATGCCATTAATATTCCACGCGGCGTACTTGAATTTAAAATTAATACTCACCCGCAACTTTCGGGACAACAAGCCACCGACATTATTGTTTACTGTCAATCAGGCGGACGCTCTGCTCTAGCAACTGAAGCCTTACATAAAATAGGCTACACTAAAGCTGTAAGTATGGCGGGTGGTTATAACGCATGGACCAGCAACTAACACATGATTGAACTGCAAACACTGCGGCTTGATAAATGGCTTTGGGCGGCTCGTTTTTTTAAAACACGAAAACTTGCTGCGGAAGCCATTGCAGGCGGAAAAATACAACTGAATGGACAGCGTACTAAACCGAGTAAAGAGGTCAAAATTAATAGTCAAATCCTGATTCATAAGGACGATTATTATTGGGATATTACAGTGTTAGGACTCAATGCTTATCGTCGCCCCGCGAGTGAAGCGGTATTGTTGTATCAAGAAACTGAAGCCAGCCAAAAGAAGCGCGAGCAAGCGATGATTACCCGACGTGAACAACGTGCTTTTCTGCCCATAGAACCCAGTCACCGCCCTAATAAAAAACAACGTCGCCAGATTCATCAGTTTAAACAAAATTAAGCGTTGAGATGAGCAAAAGCATAATTCACATCATAACGACTGACCTCAATATCGGGTTTATTAATAATCACCGCCGCCGTAACTGCAATGGCATCATAAGCATTTTCAGGAATGTAAATATTCGCTTCCTCTAAATTCTCAACAAATGCCTTTAGATAAACCTGCTTAATATTAATATGCCGTACCGACGCAATATTATCTAACTGCTCCTCAAAGACCGGATGAAACGATTCCGCCGCACTCGATAAGGTTTTTAATATATTTTCTAAGTTCGGGGCACTTTTCCAAGCGGTTTTAATCGCATTACGCCGCACCTTATTATGATCACCCTGCTCTTCATCCATTGCCGATTGATTCCCTAATAAAGTAGGTGAGACATCATTCCATAATCGCTGCTCTGGATTACTGGTACGTTCTAATAATATCGCAATATCAAAAAACTCAGGCGGTAATATCACATCGGTTTCCACCAGTCGTTCTAATAAATGAATTAATACATCTGTGGTTTCAGCAATATCCTTCACTAAGGCTTTACTCAAAATTTTCGCATCCATAGACTCCGATGAGGTAACCGGCATCGCCGTACTCCACGCAATTTGAATAAACAAGTCTATTTTATTGAGTGCTTGCGGAAATAATGACACCAAACTTTCATAAACCGATGCCATTCTCACATCGTGAATTAAACGATTAATACACTGAGCATCACGTTTCATCGACTGATAATTTTCTTCTACATCAGCCTGCTCTACTTTTAAATTGGTTAATTTATGCGGAATATGCTCACCGCCATATTCCTTGAAAGTTTTGGTATATTCAAGCATCAGTTTTTTAGCTTTTTTAATCTCAGCTTCATAATCGGCTAAAGAACTTATCCAGCCTTTATTATATTTGCCATCACCTGATAAATAACTAATAGCTTGTCGTCGCACAATCGCTGGCACATAATCAGGGAACTCCATTACAACCTCATCACAACTTATAATTTTGATAATTAATTGAAATCTTTAAGCCTGCAAACTGTCCTGACATTTTAGATAATTCATGGGACTGTTTATCAAACCAAAGTTTTACAACACTTAAGGTACTTTTTTCATAACCTTTATCGACTTCATAAGCTTCTAGTTTAAAATGATAAAGATAAGCTTCTTGCTGCTCTGAGACTTCAATACTAATAGGCTTGCCTAGTTTAGCCACTACATCAGCCTTTAATGGTAACGCAGTGCCCGTTTTTGGCAATACATCAGGACTTACTTTTAACTGCCGATTACCCTTATCAATTTTTCCCGCCCCCAAAGAACGAAACGATAAAGCTAAAAATTCAGGCGGTGCAATGTGTAAAAATAAAGGAGAAAAAATAATTGCGGCTACTTTATCATGCTGATTAATATCTAACTGGCAATAAAATTCCACCTCAGGTAATGAAAAATCACCCTGCTGGTTAATTTTACGAAAAATATAACGCCAACGCTGCTCGCCCGACTCAAGTAAACGTTCTTCACTCGGCCTTAAATGAGCAAGATTAACAATATCGTCGCTGTATAACCTCGGTTCTTTAAACGAAACTTTAAAATCATCAGCAAATTCAATTTTAAAATATTCATCAAAATCACCTAATTGCTCATAGGTTTGATAGGCACGCCACCAATAAAAACACCCAGATAATGATGATGCCATTAATAACACCACTAATAAACGCAGACTTTTATAAACCATATTCACTACACACAACTAGGAGGTTTAGGTAGACCTGCAATTTTACAGGCATATTTTAAAGGGCCTTGAGGAAATAAACGTAATAAATAACGGCTACTGGCTTGTTCAGAGCCTATCGCCTGTTTAATGGCTTTGCTAAAAACGCGGGCATTCGGTAAATAATCATAGTCTTGATAAAATTGGCGAATAAATAATAAAATTTCCCAATGTTGTTCGGTTAATTCTAACTGTTCCTTTGCCGCTAATAACAGTGCCACCTCATGATTCCATTGCCTATAATCCAATAAAAATCCCTGTTCATTGCAATCTAATTCCATGATTGAATCACACTATGTTCCAGTGTTAAATTGACGAATGCTTGATAATTAATAACTGTCACCCCGGCTATGATTTCTTCCGCTAATAATCCACGTCGCTGTAAATCATCTTCTAAAACATACCAACGCTGTGTTTTAAGATATGTATTGAATACTTTTACCGTATCAGCTGCTTTAGCTAAAGATAAAACGCTATTGCCTACCCACAACAGCGAATCATCAACGGCTATACGCTTAAATAATATTTGATGCTCTACCCTGTTAATTTCAATAATGTGTAGCATTACTCATTCTTACTCTTTTTTATAAGTCACCCAAAAGGCTCCCTATGCTATAATTGGCAAAATTAAAGTCTCTATTATAAAGAGAAATTCTGCTATAAAAATAGCCTTTTATACTAAAATATAAACGTTCTACTTATGCCTACCAATGATGATTCTCAATTTACTGTTAAAAACAGTAATGAAATTGCCCGCAAACTCCATATTTTAGAGCGAAACAAATGCTTGATTACCGTTAGTTTTGGCGGACGCTCTTTTATTACCAGTATTCTTGATGTTGATAATAAAAAACGTGTCTTTATTATTGATGAATCCTCTCAAAAAGAACTCAATAAACGCTTAGCCGATGCTAATCATGCTTTTTTTGAAACGGTGATGTCAGGTGTTCGCGTGCGTTTTTCCGTTGAAAAAATATCAAAAGTACGGTTTTCTGACACGTTTAAAGTAGCAATGCCCGATGAAATATTTTGGTTAGAACGACGCCAGTTTTATCGTATTAAAACCCCTATTATGAATCCGCCGCACTGTGTTATCACTATTGAAACCCCTCGCGATGGCATTATCCATACTAAGCACTATACCTTCGATATTTATGATTTAAGCTTAACAGGCCTATGTCTTCTTTATGAAGCTGAAAAAAATGTAGAACAAGAAGAAGTCAATAGAGTACGCTTAGATGCACTCGAACTGAACTCGACGATAGGCTGTCAAATTTATATTCCTAAAGACGACGAATTTCCTGCTGAAGATTTTTCAGCTAATATAGAAATACGGGCTATCTTTCCACAAAACGCCAATAAGCCTGATAAAAATAAACTCATTGGTACGCTGTTTATAGGCAACAAACCGAGTACCGAAAGTGCGATTCAACGTTATATGCAACACGTACAAAGAGAGAATAAAAAGAAATCACTTGAGTAGTCATGTATTCACATCAAGCACCGCATGACACCACTATTTTTAGTGTTTCACAGCTTAATCGTCAGGTAAAACACCTCTTAGAACAGCATTTTTTTGCGGCAACTATCATTGGTGAAATATCTAATCTTAGTCAGCCAGCATCAGGTCATTATTACTTTTCACTCAAAGACCAGCAATCTCAAATTCGTTGTGCCTTATTTAAACATCAAGCACAACGACTCACGTTTAAACCTAAAAACGGCTTACAAGTAAAAATCATAGCCGATGTTAGCTTATACGAAGCCCGAGGCGATTATCAATTAATCGTACAAGCGATGCAAGAAACGGGAGAGGGTATTTTATATCAACAATTTGAAGAGCTTAAATCAAAATTAGACCATAAAGGCTGGTTTGCGACTGATATTAAAAAACCTATTCCTACCATACCTCGCACCATAGGTATTATCACTTCTGCAACCGGAGCAGCCGTTCGAGATATTCAAGCCACGCTGAAACGACGCTTTCCGAGTATTCCACTTATTATTTATCCTTGCATGGTACAAGGCATTGATGCTAAACATCAAATCAGTTTAGCCATTAAAACCGCCAACCGACGCAAAGAATGTGATGTACTGATATTAGCAAGAGGCGGTGGCTCATTAGAAGATTTATGGGCGTTCAACGAAGAAATTGTCGCCACAGCGATTCATAAAAGTCGCTTACCGATTATTACCGGCATTGGCCATGAAACCGATACCACGATTGCCGATTTTGTCGCTGATTTACGGGCTGCAACACCTACTGCGGCCGCAGAACATAGCACCCCTGATGTTAGTCAACTACAAAATGCACTCACCGCTCAAGAACAACACCTAAAACAATTAATTCATAACACCCTTAATCGACACATTCAGAACCTACATTGGTTATATAAAGATTTAACGCAATATCACCCTAAAAATAAAATTCAACAACATCAACAACAGCTTGCCACCTTACAATCTCGACTGCATGCTCAGATAGCCCATAACTTACAGCATAAACAACAAAGTTTAGCCTATTTGAGCCAATCACTGAATTTAACCAGCCCTTTGACTATTTTACAACGTGGTTACAGCATTACGAAAACCTCACAGAATGAATTAATTCATTCAAGCCAACAAGTTAAAACCGGTGAAACGATCTCTACTCGTCTGCATTCAGGCACACTTACCAGCAAAATTACCGACATTACCCATGACTAAATTTTTAATTTACCTGCTCTTCGCTTTACTGCCCACGTTTGTCTATAGCGATAACTTACCGACAAATTTAGCCGTTCCCGGCGGCATCGTTAATATCCCTTTATATAAAGCCAGCTCGCCTGCACCACAGGTATTTTTTCAAAAAAAACGCGTTTTAATCGTAAAAAAAGATAACACATGGACGGCGGTTATTGGTATTCCGCTCAAAACCAAAGCAGGTGATTACAGCATTAATGTAAAATCGGGTGTTAATCGCAGTCAATTTAATTTCAAAGTGTATGACAAACAATATCCTGCACAATATATTACCCTCAAAAATAAACGCATGGTTAATCCCATTGCCACCGATTTAAAACGTATCCGCAGTGAACGCCCTATCATTAATAAAGCACTCAATACTTGGACTGCTCAAGCTGTCAGCCACTTAAATTTTAAAATCCCCGTTAAAGGCAGATTAAGCAGCCCTTTTGGACTCAAACGCTTTTTTAATAATCAAGCCAAAAATCCACATAGCGGTTTAGATATTGCCGCCCCGACAGGCACTGCCATTCATGCACCTGCTTCTGCAGTAGTGATTAACACCGGCAACTATTACTATAATGGCAACAGCGTGTTTTTAGACCACGGACAAGGCTTGATTAGCGGCTATTTTCATTTATCTAAAATAACCGTCACCGCTGGACAAAGGGTGACTACTAATACAAAATTAGGTGAAATTGGCTCAACAGGCCGTGTCACAGGGCCGCATTTACATTGGAATGTGTATTTAAATAAAACTAAAGTAGATCCAGCACTGTTTGTTGATGAATTATCGCCTTCTCAAGCAGAACCACCCAAACACTAAATTCAAGGAATTAAAGCATGGAATTTTCTACGACCCCTGATATTGCAGGTAAAACAATCACCACTAATTTAGGCATTGTTGCCGGCAATGTGGTGCAATCAAAGCATGTAGGCCGTGATTTAATGGCAGGACTTAAATCGATTGTCGGCGGTGAAATTAGTGGCTACACTGAAATGCTAGCCGATGCCCGAGATATTGCGATTGCTCGCATGGTGGCAGAAGCCAAAAAACGTAATGCCGATGCTATTGTTAATGTGCGTTTTACCACTAGCTCTATTATGAATAGTGCCTCGGAAATATTGGCGTATGGTACGGCGGTTACCTTACAAAAATAACTGAACAAACCCCA
>CAJVYO010000073.1 GCA_913009515.1 uncultured Methylococcaceae bacterium | reverse complement strand
GCGTCCAAAAATAAAGGGGTCGCCGCCTTTTAAACGCACTACGCGTTTACCTGACAGCGCTAAACGGGCGAGTAATTCATTAATCGATTCTTGTGGCACACTATGATTATTACGTTGCTTGCCTACATAAATTTTTTCAGCATCACGACGCACTAGCTCAAGTATTGCAGGTGCTACTAAACGGTCGTAAACCACAACATCGGCTTGTTGCATTAGCCGTAAAGCTTTAAACGTGAGTAAATCGGGATCGCCTGTGCCTGCACCGACTAAATAAACTTCACCGCTAGGCGTTATATCTTCAGCGGCATTTAGAATGGCTTGTTTTAATTGCGTATCCGCGTCTTGTTCTTTGCCGCTATAAAATAATTCGGCAATAGAGCCTTGCAAGGTTTTTTCCCAAAAAATACGCCGTTGAGCAGCAGGATGAATATGCTGTTTTACCAATTCTCTATATTTTTCAGCTAAACTGGCGAGTCGTCCAAAAGCAGGGGGAATGAGTGATTCTATTTTGGCGCGGAGCAGCCTTGTTAAAACTGGCGATGCACCACCTGAAGAAATTGCAGCAACAATAGGCGAGCGATCAACAATCGCAGGAACAATAAAGCTACATAAATCAGGATTATCGACCACATTGACAGGTATATTATATTTTGCGGCGGTTTGAGCGACCCTTTGATTAACATCGGCTTGGTTGGTGGCAGAAATAATCAGGCGTTGCTGTTGAATATCACTGTCTGCAAAGCATTTTTCTTGAAGCTGCAGCGAGGGGTGAGTTTTTTGTAAGCTATGAATATTATCGTGAATGTCTGGCGCAATAACGGTAATATTTGCTCCGGCTTTGAGTAATAACTCTATTTTTCGCACAGCGACGCTTCCGCCCCCCACGACAAGACAAGGCTGATTTTTTAAATCAATAAAAATAGGAAAATAATTCATGTATTCGTTAATAATATATCATTGAGGATTGGCTGTAATGCTATTATATGCTCATCTTTTAAACAATGATTGAGAAATTTTTAAATTAATATGACTAAATTTGATATTGAGGTAGATGCGGCTGGCTTGCATTGTCCTTTGCCGTTATTACGCCTAAAAAAAGCGTTAAAAGACATGCGTTCAGGTGAGATTGTCTGTGTGATTGCAACCGACCCCGCCGCACATTTAGATTTTGGGGTGTTTATCGAGCAGGCAGGACATAAGATGTTGGCAATAGAAAAACAAGAGGAGCGGCAGTTTTTTTATATCAGCAAGAAATAGGATAATATTGGTGTTTGGGGAATAGGATCAAGCCTACGCCCCAATGAGAGTGTTATTTTTTCAACGTTTAAATTCTAGACTGAGAATAAATATTACCCAGTGAAAAGATAAAAATTAAAATCATAATTTTGGTGACATGGGTTGCTGATGCTCGACTGGATTCTTCTGCAACAAACTGGTCAATTTGGTCATTGATAAAATCAATAAGACCCGATTGATTAACATGCGTCTCATCTTCAAACTTATGTAAAAAAGACTTTCTTAACGATTCATAGGTTTTCTTTTCTATTTTTTTACGTTCTAAAGCAGGTTTTAAACGTGAATTAATCATCTGTGATTGTTTGTCTAGCCAATCAGGAGCCAGTGTTTCTTGGTCAGGGACTTTACCAAAAATAAATTCAAAGACAGCCAGCACATCGAAACATAAATCTAAGTAATAATAAGCCATATCTCTATTTTTTGTTGAGATAGGCCCCGGAAAAAGATTAAATGACATTTCATAAAAAACAGGTAAGTTAGTTTGAAATTTCTGAATCATTAATCGTCCAGTGGTTTCATCAACGCTTTTTGCAAATTCTAACGCTTTATACAGTTCGGCTTCATTAAGTTGGTGCATAATTAAAAGGTTTTCCTGATTATAAATAATCTGCTTATTGTATCAAATAAATTTCACTTGTTTTTATAAGGTTTTGTGCATGCTTAAATCCTTAGTTAAATACTTGGTATTTTCAATTTTTCCAGTATGTTACAGTTGTCCTAATAGCGAATTTTTAAGACTGTAATGGAGAAATATCAATGGCTGATATTGAAAAGTGGGATGTCGAGGACGAACAATTTTGGGAGTCAGAAGGCAAGAAAATAGCGAATCGAAATTTATGGATTTCGATTCCGAGTTTATTAGGCGGTTTTGCCGTTTGGTTATATTGGGGCATTATTACCGTTCAAATGTTAAATTTAGGTTTTCCGTTTGCAAAATCGGAATTATTCACCTTGATGGCGATTGCGGGATTAACGGGAGCAACGCTTCGTATTCCCAGTAGTTTCTTTATCCGTTTATGTGGTGGACGTAATACCATTTTCTTTACCACGGCATTATTAATGTTACCTGCACTTGGGACAGGAATCGCATTGCAAGATAAAGATACCCCATTTTGGGTGTTTCAAGTGCTGGCTTTATTGTCGGGATTTGGTGGCGGAAATTTTGCCTCATCGATGTCTAATATCAGTTTTTTCTTTCCTAAAAAAGTGCAAGGTTTTGCATTAGGTATGAATGCGGGTTTAGGTAACTTTGGTGTCACCACCATGCAAATGTTAATTCCTTTGTCGATGACAGTGGGGATGTTTGGTGCAATGGGTGGCGACCCAATGGTATTGGTATCTTCATCAGGTTCATTAATCGGTAAGATTCCAGCAGGTACTGAAAGTTATATTCAAAATGCAGGGTTTATCTGGTTATTATTATTAGTGCCATTAGCTTTTGCAGGCTGGTTTGGTATGAATAATATTCGTACTGAGCAAGTTTCGCCGGGTTTAGGTAATCCAGTGACCAGTATCGCAATGATTACTGGTATGTTAGCAATTGGCTTTGTATCTGCAGTATTTGGTTTATGGTTAATGTTACCTGAAGCGGTTAATGGTTCAGGCTTTAAAGTGCCAAAAGAAATTGCATTATTTATTGTGATTGCTTTAACGGTGTCATTACTAAAAATTATTCCTGGAAAAATTGGCACGAGTTTAGAACGTCAATATAAAATCTTTGATAATAAACATACCTGGGTGATGAGTATTATTTATACCATGACCTTTGGTTCATTTATTGGCTTTGCCGCATGTTTTCCATTAGCGATTAAAGTGATTTTTGGTTATCAACATCTTATGGTTGATGGCGTGATGAATCATGATTTAGCGAATCCAAATGGACCGAGTGCATTAATGTATGCATGGTTAGGCCCCTTTATTGGTGCATTGATTCGTCCAGTGGGCGGCATGATTGCGGATAAATTTGGTGGAGCATGGGTGACACAATTTGTTTCTGCTGTCATGGTGGCAAGTGCAATGGGTGTGGCTTATTATATGAAAGCGGCTTATAACTCAGCGACACCTGAAGAATATTTCGTACCATTCTTTATATTATTCCTTATTTTATTTGCGGCAACAGGCATCGGCAATGGTTCAACTTTCCGCTCTGTGGCGATGATTTTTCCTAAGGAACAAGCAGGGCCTGTATTAGGTTGGACTTCTGCGGTAGCGGCTTATGGGGCATTTTATATCCCTAAAGTATTTGGCGAACAAATTAAAGCGACAACACCAGAAATTGCTTTATATGGTTTTGCGGCGTTTTATATTGTTTGTATTATGATTAATTGGTGGTTTTATTTGCGTAAGGATGGCGAGTTTTATAATCCTTAGTTTTTACGTGCAGGTTTAATTGATATGCAGGCTAAAGCCTGCGTTCCATTTAAGGTATTTTTAACACCTGGAACGAAGGCTTTAGCCTTCAAATATGACGGTGTTTATTTATGGGTAATTCATTACATCATTACAGTGAAAAAGGTGTGTATCAATTTGTAACCTTTAGGACACAAGACAGTATTGATCCGTTTTTGATGAGGCTATCTACAAATATGGAATTATCTGTCTCTGTAAGAGAAATGAAGATTGACGCATACAGTGATATTTTGAATAAAGGTTGTTATTTAACGGGTGAAATTTTAACGTTGATGATGAATTATATAACAGCGTTAGATGCAGAATATTACCAGTTATATGCGGTCAGTATTATGCCAAACCATGTTCATTTGTTATTTCAACAAAAACAAGATTTAAGTTTGGTAATGCAAAAAATAAAAGGAGCAACGGCTTTTTATATTAATAAACAGCTATCAAGAAAAGGACATTTTTGGAGCAAGTCTTATTTTGATAAAGCGATTCGTGATGAAAAGCACTTTAATATTGTTTATGAATATATTAAGAATAACGCAGTTAAGGCTAACTTGAACGATGCAGATTTAAGGTTTTATGGGCACTATGAAAATCTAATATAAATAAAATGGTACGCAGGCTTTTTAGCCTGCCATTTTAGATATACAGCAGGCTAAAGCCTGCGTACCAGTGATATACAAATTAATTAACAGGAGAACATCACGATGAGTCATTTTTTAGACCGTCTTAAATTTTTCAAAAAAGTACAAAGTACGTTTTCAGGTGGGCATGGTGTCGTCACCAATGAAGACCGTCAATGGGAAGATGGATACCGTAATCGTTGGCGTTTCGATAAAGTAGTGCGTTCGACGCATGGGGTGAATTGCACGGGGAGTTGTTCGTGGAATATTCACGTTAAAAACGGTTTGGTTGCGTTTGAAATGCAAGCCACCGATTATCCGCGTACCCGTCCTGATATGCCGAATCATGAACCGCGTGGTTGTCCGCGTGGGGCGAGTTTTTCGTGGTATTTATACAGTCCTTTACGTGTTAAACATCCGTTAATTCGTGAGCGTTTAGTGTCGATGATTCGTGATGAACGTGCAACCGGTAAAGATGCGGTTGAAGCATGGGCTGCGATTCAAGAAGATCCTAAAAAACGTGAGAAATATACGGCTGTACGCGGCTTAGGGGGATTTGTTCGTGTAGATTGGGATGAAGTAGCAGAAATTATTGCCGCATCTAATGTTTATACTGCGAAAACACACGGCCCTGATCGTATTGCTGGCTTTTCACCGATTCCTGCGATGTCGATGATTAGTTATGCGGCGGGAAGTCGTTATCTGTCATTAATCGGCGGTGCATGTTTATCATTTTATGATTGGTATTGTGATTTACCACCCGCTTCGCCACAAACATGGGGCGAGCAAACCGATGTACCTGAATCAGCAGATTGGTATAACTCTACTTATTTGGTCGTAGCAGGTGCTAATTTACCGATGACGCGTACGCCTGATGCTCATTTCTATTCAGAAGTGCGTTATAAAGGGGCGAAGGTTGTTGTGCTATCCCCTGATTATGCTGAAAATGTAAAATTTGCTGATTTATGGATGCCAGCGAAACAAGGGACTGACGCCGCTGTTTTCTTGGCGATGGGTCATGTCGCATTAAAAGAATTTTTTATTGATAATCAAGATGCGTATTTTGAAGAATACACACGTACTTATACTGATTTACCGATGTTGGTGGTCTTAGATGAGTTTGAAGGCAGTTATGTGTCAGGGCGTTTTGTACGGGCTTCAGATTTTGATAATGGCTTAAAAGAAAAAAATAACCCTGATTGGAAAACCGTGGTTATCGATGAAAAATCAGGTGATGTGTATGCACCGAATGGTTCGATTGGTTTTCGTTGGGGCGAAGAAGGACAATGGAATTTAGTTTCTAAGAAAGGTAGAAAAAATACTAAGCCAATTTTAAGTTTAATTGGTAATAGTAAGGATGTTGCTGAGGTGCTTTTTCCTGATTTTGATTCGGGTAAAGATACCGGCATGTTGCGTAATGTACCCGTTAAGACTATTACCTTAAATGGTAAAGAGGTTAAAGTTGCCACGGTATTTGATTTGCAATTGGCACAATATGGGATTGATAGAGGCTTAGGCGGTATTGCAGCATCAGGTTATGATGATGCCAGCGTACCGAATACGCCAGCATGGGCAGAAGCCATTACCGGTGTAAAACAAGCGGATATTATTCGTACCGGTCGTGAATTTGCTTATAATGCGTCTAAAACCATGGGTAAATCGATGGTTATTTTAGGGGCAGGTTTAAATCATTGGTATCACAATGATATGAACTACCGTGCGATTATGAATCTCTTACATATGTGTGGTTGTGTCGGTCAAAGTGGTGGCGGTTGGGCGCATTATGTCGGCCAAGAAAAACTCCGTCCACAAGCCGGTTGGGCACCCGTTGCCTTTGCCTTAGATTGGCAAAAACCGCCGCGTCACATGAACGGCACCACGTACTTTTATTTTCATACTGACCAATGGCGTTATGAGAAATTAGAGGCTGATGCAATGTTAGCGACTTCAGCTCAGGCTAATTATAAAGGCCATAACTTATCTGATTATAATGTCGTGTCACAGCGTTTAGGTTGGTTGCCATCCGCTCCACATTTTAATAAAAATCCAATGGATATTGTTAAAGATGCAGAAGCTGCAGGAGCAAAAGATGATAAAGGCGTTTCGGATTATATTGTTGAGCAATTAAAATCAGGCGATATTAAGTTTGCTGCTGAAGATATTGATGCTCCGGAAAATCATCCGCGTAATTTATTTGTTTGGCGTGCAAATTTAATTGGTTGTAGTGCGAAAGGGCATGAATATTTCCTTAAGCATTTATTAGGTGCACAAAATGGCGTGATGCAAGATGTGTTGCCTGAAGCCGAAGGTCAAGAAATTAAATGGCATAAAGATGCACCGATTGCGAAATTGGATTTGATGGTCGATATTAATTTCCGTCTAAATTCAACAGGAGCTTTTTCGGACATCGTATTGCCTACCGCAACATGGTATGAAAAGAACGATTTAAATACCACTGATATGCATCCGTTTATTCACCCATTAACACAAGCGGTTGATCCAGGTTGGGATTCACGTTCTGATTGGCAGATTTTCAAAACTATTTCCAAAAGTTTTTCAGTGTTAGCTGAAAAGCATTTAGGCTCGCAAAAAGATGTGGTGGCGTTACCGATTTTGCATGATACACCGGCAGAATTAGCCCAAGCGATGGATGTGAAAGATTGGAAACGCGGCGAGTGTGAACCTGTTCCTGGTAAAACATTGCCATTATTAAAAGTGGTTAAACGTGATTTCGCCGATACTTATAAGAAATTTACCGCACTGGGGCCGTTATTGCCTAAACAAGGTAATAATATTAAAGGTATTGATTGGGATACAGTTAAAGAATACGAACATCTCAAAGAGATTAACTACACCATTAAAGACGAAGGCGTATCGTTTGGCATGCCGTCGTTAGAAGATGATATCAGTGTGTGTGAAACGATTCTTGCTTTAGCCCCTGAAACGAATGGTGAAGTGGCCGTTAAATCTTGGAAAGCGTTGAGTGGAAAAACAGGTGTAGACCATACGCACTTAGCTTTACCAAGAGAAGATGACAAAATTACTTTCCGTGATATTAAGGCACAGCCACGCAAGATTATTACTGCACCGACTTGGAGTGGTATTGAATCAGAAAAAGTGAGTTATAACGCCTGTTATACCAATATCCATGAGCGTATTCCGTTTAGAACGCTAACAGGACGTGCACAATTCTATCAAGATCATCAGTGGATGCGTGATTTCGGTGAGGGTTTTTGTACTTATAAACCTGCAGTGGATATGTTATCGACCAAAGAAATGATGGAAAAAATCGGTGATAAACCGCATTTAAAACTCAACTGGATTACACCACATAGTAAATGGGGCATACACAGTACTTATCAAGATAACCAGCGTATGCTGACTTTAT
>CAJVYO010000072.1 GCA_913009515.1 uncultured Methylococcaceae bacterium | reverse complement strand
GGGATTATGCACCCGAAGCATCACCTTTAACGATTGGTCACAGCGTAACCATTGGACATCGTGCAGTAGTGCATGCGTGTACCGTAGGTGATTATTGCTTAATCGGTATTGGGGCGATTATTTTAGATAATGCAGTGTTGGAGGATTATGTGATGCTGGGAGCGGGTGCATTAGTACCGGCAGGCAAAGTGTTAGCAAGTGGTTATTTATATATCGGCATGCCAGCGAAAAAATCACGAGCTTTAACGGCTGAAGAGCGAGAATTTTTACAGTATTCAGCGAGTCATTATGTGAAACTCAAAGATGAATATTTAGTCGAAGATGAATAATATTCCCACATTATAATAGTGCGGGAATATTTTAAACTGAATAATTTATTTTTCTAATAACTCAGTTTTACCTTCTTTACCATTCCAGTCATCAGCATCAGGTGCTGCATCTTTAACTTCAGTAATAACCGGCCATGATTTTGCAAGGTCAGCATTAATTTGAATAAAGTGTTCTTGGTTATCCGGTAATTCATCTTCAGAAAAAATAGCTTCTGCAGGGCATTCAGGCTCACATAATGTACAATCAATACATTCGTCAGGGTCAATAACTAAAAAGTTAGGCCCTTCATGAAAGCAGTCAACAGGGCATACATCAACGCAATCTGTAAATTTACATTTAATGCAATTTTCAGTGACAACAAAAGTCATAGTTAATACCTATAATATAAGTGAATTTAAGTTATAAAATAAAAAGGTGTATTTTAGCAAAGATAATTAAAAATATTGCTTATTCGCCGTGATCACATGCTTCGCCATGAATATGGCCATGTTCTAATTCTGTTTCTGTTGCAGGACGCACTTCGATGACTTCAACATCAAAGGTGAGTTGCTCATCGGCTAAAGGGTGATTGCCATCAATCGTAATTTCATCGCCATCAATTTTAGCAATAGTTACAATCGCAGGCCCAGCACTTGAATCAGCTTGAAATTGCATACCGACTTCCATATTATCAATGCCAGTAAACATTTCTTTACCGACTACTTGAATTTTTTCATCATCACGGGTGCCATAAGCGTCTTCAGGTTCGATAGTGACGGTTAATTTATCACCGGCACTTTTACCTGTTAGCGCATTTTCCAAGCCGGGAATAATATTTCCTGCACCGTGTAAGTAAGCTAAAGGTTGTTGACCCACAGAGCTATCTAATTGCTCGCCGGTTTTATTGGTTAAAGTGTAATGCATTTCGATAACAGCGTTATTTTCGATTTTCATAGTATATTAAGATTAGGGATAAATTTAAGAATCATCGCTGCTGGCAGCAAGTTCGGTGAGGGTACTAATAGCATCATTAAAATGCATTAATGAATCTGTGCGTAAGCTTGCATGAGCAATTTTACGTCCTTTGCGGGGTGCTTTATTATATAAGTGTAAATGTAACTGTGGAATGCTCAACAGAGTTTTAATATCAGGTATATTACCAATAAAATTCTGCATCGCAACATAACCTAAGGTTTTGGTATCACCCAAAGGCAAGTCGATAATGGCACGCAAATGATTTTCAAACTGACTAGTTTCGGAGCCTTCTATGGTCCAATGCCCTGAATTATGAACGCGGGGAGCAAATTCATTGGCAATCAGTTTATCACCGACAACAAATAGCTCTAAGGCTAAGGTGCCGACGTAATCGAGTGCAATTAATAAGCTATGTATTAATTGTTCTGCTTGAGATTGCAGTGCATCATTAGGTATAGCAGTGGCTAAACGTAAAATACCTTTTTCATGTTGATTTTCAGATAACGGATAATAAACAATTTCACCCGCAACGCTACGGCTTGCAATAATACTGACTTCACGTTGAAAAGCAACGAAGCCTTCTACGACGCAGGGAGCATTTTTCACTGCTTGCCATGCACTTGTTAAGTCATCGTTACTGTTTAAAACCACTTGCCCTTTACCGTCATAACCTAAACGGCGTGTTTTTAAAATGGCTGGATAGCCAATAGTCGGCATAGCGGTTTCTAATTCCGTTAAACTTGAAACCGCTTGAAATGGAGCGGTTTCAATGGCTAAATCATTTAAAAACGTTTTTTCAGTAATTCTATCTTGACCGATTTCAAGTGCTTTAGCAGGCGGATAAACGGGTGTTTGTTGATTTAGGAATTCAATAATTTCCAGTGGCACATTTTCAAATTCATAGGTAATAATATCGCAGCGTTTAGCTAAATCAGTCAGTAACGCTTTATCGGTGTAATCACCGATTAAATGCTCGCCTAATTCAGCGGCACAGGCAATAGGTGTCGGGTCTAAAAAAATAAATTGTAAACCTAAGGGCTTGCCCGCTAATGCCAGCATTCTCGCAAGTTGGCCCGCCCCTAAAATTCCGATAACCATTAAGCTAGCTCCCGAGGATCGGCATTGGCTAAAACAGTTTCGGTTTGGTTTTCTCTAAATTCGCGTAACGGGGCTTTAAATTCAGTATGTTTATTCGCAATCATCGCAGCGGCTAATAAGGCAGCATTTGTCGCACCAGCTTTACCAATCGCTAAGGTACCGACTGGAATACCCGCAGGCATTTGAGCAATCGACAATAAAGAATCCATGCCATTTAAGGCTTTTGATTGTACGGGAACCCCTAGCACCGGCAGAATGGTTTTAGCAGCGGTCATACCTGGTAAATGTGCGGCTCCGCCTGCTCCGGCAATAATAACCTCTAAGCCGCGTTCTTCAGCGGTTTCGGCATAAGTAAAGAGTTTGTCTGGTGTTCGATGAGCAGAGACGACATCGACTTCAAAAGGAATGCCGAGTTGTTCCAATTTTTCAGCTGCAAAACGCATGGTATCCCAATCCGATGTGGAACCCATGATAATACCGACTAATGTTCTCATTAGTTTTCCTTGCTGTGTAGATGCCTTTTATAGACTCAAAAAACGCTTAATTTTACCTGTTTTTAGTTGAAATGAATATAGTTTGCTCAAGAGAAAGAGTGAGTAGCGTTGATTTTTAATTAGCGACCATCTGAGCCAAAACGCTGTTGTAAGTCTTTAAAATGGTCTTCTAAATTAAAATAACGCGAATCTATTTCATCGACTGGAATGGCTTTTTTTATGACGCGGGTATCTTTAGCTATTGATTTTGCTTGTTTAAGTGTTGTAAAGCTCTCATCTTGCACTGATTTCACTAAGGCTTGTAGATAGCCGATTTTATTTTTAACGACGTTTTTTAGTAGCATCACTTGGAGTACTTGTAAGACTTCGGTCTGTTTAGCAAGGTCGATTTTAATTAATATTTTTTGAGCTGACTTAATTTCATTTTCGTGAAAGCCGTTAAAATGCACATCATCTTTTGCTAGTACAGCGGTTTCAGTGTGTGTTTCTTGGCTAGAATCTATGTCGGTAGACGAAGGCTTTTCTACTGGCACAACAACAGGGTTTTCAGATGCTGCTTCTGTGACGGCGATTTCAGGTGCTGGTTGAGGGCTATTTTCCCGCGGCTCTGTTGTTGTTTTCTTTGGAGTAATCTGTGTATTAATAGTAGAGCGACCCTTATCGCCGTTCGCGAACTGCCCTTTAGGCGCTTCGGAATTTTGACCTGCGTTTTTGGGGGCAAATTTTGCCAACATGTCATCGGTGAGGGCGTGATTTCGCAGGTAATGCGTCATGTGGGTGGGTTTGTGATAATACGAGCAAAAATACATTTCTTGCCCCTGTGCGTTGATAAATGGGTTTTCAGCCGCTAAATAATCGGCTTTTGAAGCATGCCGTATGCCGATTTTATCAAATGAACGTCGAAAGACTTTTTCACTGATACCCAGCTCTTCTGTCCAACTGTCATGCTTGCGGTAATTAGGATGATATTTTTTCGGAATACTCAGAAATTTATAAAAACCAGAATGATGACGTTGAAACCAATATTCTAATTGTTGCAAGACTAAAGCCGCAGTAATACTGCCAGTGATGGTTTGATAATGGGGACGAAAAGGAATACAAATTGAATTATTTGGAAAAGTCGACATAGCTCACCTGTTAGTTTCCTGTGGCTATGGATTCTCTAAATTGACAGCCACTGAAAGGGGCTAATATAATTAAGAAATGCCTTTGCCATAGTTGATGTATGGTTTTGGTTAGTCCTCAATGGGTGTTCTTGTAAAACATCCAATGGGGCAATTGCTAAATAATATATCACTAATCTTTTCAAGAAAGCAAGGATTTTTTGATTAATGGGTTGTTTTTAAAAAATATTATATTCTGAATTAAGCAGGGATTTAATGAATAATATGCAGAAAGGAACATTGAAAAAATGGAATCAAGAGAAAGGATTTGGTTTTATAAGTCCTGAAAATGAAAAACGAGACGTTTTTATTCATATTTCAGCTTTAAAAAATATGAGTCGCCCACCTATTGTCGGTGATGTTATTTTTTATCAAATTCATACTGAGAGTGATAGTAAATATAGAGCTATTAATGCGAGTATAAAAGGCGTGGCTCTGATTAAACCGCGAAAGAAAAAATATACAGCTAGGCGTAGAAAAAGTTCTAACTCCTTTTCTAAATTACTTTTTTATATATTATTAATTTTTATTGGTTTATTTTTTTATAATAATTTTTTTAAAAATAATAATTCATTAGTAACTACTCATTCGTCAGTAATTTCTAATTTGCCAGTAATATTTACGCCAAAAACAATTAAGCATAATTTTAAATGTGATGGAAGGCAGCACTGTAGCCAAATGAATTCAAAAGCGGAAGCTATCTTTTTTATTAATAATTGCCCAAATACAAAAATGGATGGAGATCATGATGGAAGACCGTGTGAAAATGATTCTCGTTTTTAATCGATAGCTTTCACAGCTACCGTGCTCGACCAATTTATAGAAAATCGTGTTGATTTGGTTATTGAGGAATTAAAGAAAAATATAGATGGAGTAAATATTGAAGTTATTGATACCAAACAAAAAAGCTAACAAAAGCATCTAGCGGACAGTTAAAATCGGTGTTTCGCTACGCTTTTTACTGCCGCTGAAGTATGTAAGATGTGGTGAGGAACGAACCGCATCTTTTCCCATTGACGCAATATTTTTTCGATTAATGCGGTTCGTTCCTCACCATATCCTATGGGATGTCCTATTGGAAATTATTACTGGAGTACTAATGCCTACTATATCAATGTTTTATGGAATAATTATTCGTATGTATTATGCTCCAAGTGAGCATCCACCGCCGCATTTTCATGTTTATTATGCTGAATATAAGGCGAGTGTAAATATACGTTCATGTGAAATGATGGAAGGGAAATTACCAAAAAAACAAAAGAAGCTAGTTTTAGCTTGGGCTGAGTTACACCAAGAAGATTTAATGGCTGATTGGAGTTTGGTAATGAATGGTGAGACACCGTTTAAAATACAGCCACTTCAGTGAGAATGAAATGTATCCTTCAGTAACAAAAGTTATATATAAAGATAATTATCATGTTTATGTGGAGTTTGACAATAATGAATGTGGAATTTTAAACATGGAACCCTTTTTAGATTTTGGTGTATTTAGTCAAATTAAAGACTTAAATTTGTTTTCAAAGGTTCGAGTTTCTTTTGACACAATTGAGTGGGAAAATGGCATAGACCTTGATCCTCAGTTTGTATATGACAAATGTGTGAAAGAATAATAGCTAACCAGAACTGCATCTTTTCCAATTGAGGCAACATTTTCTTGATTAATGCGGTTCGTTCCGCACCACTTTCTACGGGTTTAATCTATAAAGGCTTAAACCCAACAACGCTGCAAATTCGAAGTGATAAAAGCGATTGTCATTATTGTCGTACTAGCCACCAAATAGGATTAATGGCTTTATTACGTTTACGAATTTCAAAATATAAACCGGCTTTATCCCGTCCGCCACTTTTTCCCACTGTGGCTAATAATCCGCCTGCTTTAACCCAGTCGCCCACTTTAACGTAGAGGCTTTGGTTGTAGGCGTAAAGGCTCATATAATTTTTATCATGTTTGACAATAATTAATAAGCCAAAGCCTTTAAACCAATCTGCAAATACAACTTGTCCATGTGCCACAGAATGAAGTTTAGTGCCTTCTTTTGCTCCAATTAAGAGACCATTCCACAGGCTATCAATGCGTTTATTACCAAATTTTTTGAGTACTTTACCCTTAACAGGCCATTGCATTTTGCCTTTTAATTGGCGAAAAGTTTTGCCTGAATAATATTTTGAGGGATCGCTACTTAATGCAACGCTCTTTTTTGATTTTTTAGGATTAGCTTTTTTATTGGTGGCTTGCTTAGCTGCAGCTTTTTTTTCTGCGGCTTTTTTGGCCGCTGCTCGTTTAATGGATTTATCTAAATTAACCAAAAATTGTTTTAATTCTTTGGCTTCTTTTTTAAGTCTCGATAATTTAGCTCGATTACGCCGCTCATCTTTTTTAATGCGTCCTAATAGTTGTTGGCGGGTTTTTTTAGTTCGAGAGAGTTCATTTTGCTTAGTTTGTTTATGGGATACCAAATTAGCAACCACGAGAATTTCTTTTTGTTTTTCTAACTCTAAGCTTCTCAGCAGCTGTAAGCTATTATTAATACGCTTTAGCTCGGCAACTCGTGCTTTACTGAAATATTGATAATATTGCAGCATTCGACTAGAACGTAAGGGATCTTGTTGATTAAAAAATAATTTTAATTGCTCTTGATTGCCTAAAGCATGTGCTGCGCGCATCTGCCCTGCTAATTCGGTTTTATGCTGCTTTAGCCATTTTTTTTGTAGGCTAATGTCTTGTTTTATCGTGTTAATACGTTGTTTTTTACTGCTAACCTGTTTATTTAGTTCATTAATATTTTTTGAAAGCGAGCCATATTCTTGTTCAACTTGTTTAAGTTTTGATGAAGCATGGTTTTTACGCTTTTTTAAACGTGACAAGTTATTAGTTAAATCTTTAATTTGGGTTTTAACCTGATTTAACTCTGTTTTTTTAGGTTCAGCGAATAGATTGGCTGTCGTAAAATATAAGCTAAGAAACAGTAGAATAAAATGTTTCACGTGACGTTAGTGAGTCGCCAATAAGGATTGACCGTTCATTTCGGTAGGCTGTGTAATATTTAATATGTCCAATAGTGTCGGGGCTAAATCTTTTAAACTTCCCCCGGCGGCTAATGCTTGGGTACCGCCTACATAAACTAAAGGCACGGGATTAGTGGTATGTGCGGTAAAGTTACCGCCATTTTCATCTTGCATTTGTTCGATATTGCCATGATCAGCGGTTAATAACATTTGCCCACCGACTGATTCCAAAGCATTCACAATTTGAGCGAGAGCATCATCAATGGTTTCAACGGCTTTGAGTGCGGCTTGCCATTGTCCTGTATGACCGACCATATCGCAGTTGGCATAATTACAAATAATGACATCGTAACGCTGTTCGGTAATCGCAGTAACGAGATGTTCTGTGACTTGTGCGGCGTGCATTTCAGGTTGTAAATCGTAGGTTTTTACTTTCGGTGATGGCACTAAAAGTCGTTCTTCACCTTTATTCGGCTCATCAACGCCACCATTCATGAAAAAAGTCACATGAGCATATTTTTCTGTTTCAGCGAGGCGTAATTGAGTTAAATTTTGTTGAGCTAAAACCGCACCTAAGCTATTTTTAATCTCGATAGAATCATAAGCAACAGGATAATTAAAGGCTTCATGATAATTGGTTAAAGTCGCAAAATAGCCTTTAAAACCTTCATGTTGACGTTCAAAATCAGTAAAGGTAGCTGCTGTAATAGCGGTGCTAATTTCACGGGCTCTATCCGCTCTAAA
>CAJVYO010000071.1 GCA_913009515.1 uncultured Methylococcaceae bacterium | reverse complement strand
AGCATTAGGCACATGGCTTGCGGTTAATGATGGAGCGTTAGTGTGTGGTGATTTTCCACGCTGTGTTGCATCATGGTGGCCACAGGTTGATTATTTAAGTGCATTTGATTTATTTTTATCATTTGATACGACAGTAGCAGTACATTGGCTACATCGAGTATTATCTGCATTAAGTTTTATCAGCTTAACATGGCTGATGCTTTCAGCAACCGCGAGCAGGATTCAAGCAGTACGTTCCGCAGGTATGCTATTAGGGGTTATTTTACTTATTGAAGTAGCAACTGGTATTGCCATTGTTAAGCTATCTATGCCTGAATGGACAGCATTGGTACATAGTTTATTGGCAACGGTTATGTTATTGCCATTATTAGCGATTTGGTTTTATCAAGGGGTTATTGAGTTAGTTGCCGAGGGTGCACTTGAGTCAGCTGATGAGCCGATTCAAAAAGTTGATACCACAGTTGTTGAAGCGACAGGCGATCCCTTATATTCTCGTTTAAAATCACAATTAGGCAAAACCCGTACTGGAGCTTTAGGTACTTTATTATCGTTAGGCGGGCGTAAACTTGATGCTGATGTGCTGGAGGAAATTGAAACCAGTTTAATTATGGCTGATGTGGGCATGGACGTGACCACTGAGATTATTAATACCTTACAAGAAAGTGTTGAAAAACATCAATTGCAAGATGCTGAAGCCTTAACAACTTTACTTAAACAGCAATTATTGACCTTATTAGAGCCTGTTAGTGCACCCTTAGTGATTCCGAAACAAGATGGGCCGTTTGTCATTTTAGTTGTCGGTGTGAATGGCGTGGGTAAAACCACCACCATTGGAAAATTAGCACAGCGTTTACAGCGTGAAGGGCATAGCGTGATGTTAGCGGCGGGTGATACTTTTAGAGCGGCTGCGGTGGAGCAATTACAAACATGGGGTGAACGTAATCAGATTCATGTGGTTGCCCAGCATACGGGCGCGGATTCAGCATCGGTTATTTTTGATGGCGTACAATCGGCAAAGGCGAAAGGCATCGATGTTTTAATTGCAGACACGGCAGGACGTTTGCATACCAAATCAAATCTGATGGAAGAGCTGAAAAAAGTTAAACGAATTATCAGTAAAGTTGATGATACCGCTCCCCACGAGGTGTTATTAGTATTGGATGCAGGCACAGGACAGAATGCGTTATCACAAGCCGAACATTTTAATAATACCGTGGATTTAACAGGCATTGCTTTAACTAAATTAGATGGTACCGCGAAAGGCGGTATTATTTTTGCCTTAGCAAAACAACGTGGTATTCCAATTCGTTTTCTGGGTGTCGGTGAAGGCATTGATGATTTGCAAGATTTTAATGCCGCTGATTTTATTGATGCTTTATTTGAAATAGATAAGAATTAGCCTATGTTGACCTTTGACCGTGTTTTTAAACGCTATATTGATTCAAGTGATGCTTTATCTGATGTTAGTTTTCATTTGGATAAAGGTGAAATGGCTTTTTTGACCGGACATTCTGGTGCTGGGAAAAGTACTTTACTTAAATTAATTGCGATTATTGAACGCTGCTCACGAGGTCAATTAATTTTAGATGGACAAAATTTATGTCATTTACATGAGCGTGATGTGGCTTATTTAAGACGTAAATTAGGCTTAATTTTTCAAGATTATAAATTATTACTGGATAGAACGGTTTTAGATAATGTTATTTTACCTTTAATTGTTTCAGGTATGAGCCATCATGATGCAGCAAGGCGAGGGCGTGCGGCATTAGATAAAGTAGGCTTATCACTGAAGGAAAAAAAATACCCTTTAACCTTATCAGGTGGCGAACAGCAACGCGTGGGTATTGCTCGGGCGGTTGTTAATAAGCCGGCTTTGATTCTTGCTGATGAGCCAACCGGTAATTTAGATCCTGAATTATCAGCAGAAATTATGACTTTATTTGAGCAGTTTCAGCAGGTCGGTGTGAGTGTTTTAATTGCCACGCATGATATTGAATTAATTTCTAAATTAAATCATAAAGTATTAGTGTTAAATCAAGGGCATTTAACGATAAAAAATGAAGTAATATTAGAAGAAACCATCGGTGAAACGGCATGAAGCGAAAAGCCACGCGTCATAAAAAATTAAAACAAGAGCTTAAAGCAACGACTCATAATAGCCTCTCGCTAGCCGCGACATTAAGAATGCATGGTGATGCATTGGGCATAAGTTTATTGCGTTTGTTACGCACACCGTTTTCATCATTTATGGCGATTATTGTGATGGCGATCGCATTATCTTTAGCCGGAAGCTTTTATACTTTAATGAGTAATACGCAGCAATTAATGCAGGGTTTGCAAGCAGGTAAGCAAGTGTCATTGTTTTTAGATGAGCAATTATCTGATGAGGCGGCGGAAGATTTTGCAAGGACGTTGTTAGATAATCATAAAGTAGAAAGAGTGAGCTTTATTTCTAAAGAACATGCTTTAGCTGAATTTCAACAATACAGTGGTTTTGGTGATGCGCTCAATGCTTTAGAAAGTAATCCCTTACCTGCGGTGATACAAGTTTTTCCCAATAATATAGTGCAGAATGAAGCTGATTTGAATGGATTAATTGCGGAATTTCAGCTGATGCCTGAAGTTGATTTTGCACAAGTAGATATGAATTGGGTGGCACGATTACAGGGTATTATTGCGATTATTGATCGATTTGTGATAATTATTGCCCTATTACTGGCCTTTGCAGTGTTGTTAATTACTGCAAATACTATTCGTGCAGAATTACAAATGCGCAGTGAAGAAGTGATTGTACAAAAATTAGTCGGAGCCACTGATCGTTTTATTCGTCTGCCTTTTTTGTATAGTGGTTTTTGGTTTTGTTTTATTTCGGGAATATTGGCATGGTTTATTGTGAGTTTAATGCTATTAATGATTAGCGAGCCGATTGAAAGTTTATCTTTTTTATATCAAAGTCATTTTGAAATACACTTTATGAGTTTATTTGAGTCTTTAATTTTTGTTTTAGGGTCTGCATTATTGGGTACTTTAGGGGCATTTATAGTGATTAATTATCAATTACGCTTATTAAAGCCAGAATAACAATGACAGTTCGGGCTTAATCTTGTCAAGTGAATAAATTATAGGTATGGTAGAGGTATTAGTAGCATAAATATAAAAATAATAATAAATAAAGGAAACACGGATGCAGAAAAGTAAAAATTTACAGGATACTTTTTTAAATGCACTAAGAAAGGAACATACACCCGTATCGATTTTTTTAGTTAATGGGATTAAATTACAAGGACGTGTTGATTCATTTGATCAATATGTCATTATGTTAAAAAATACCATGGTACAAATGGTATATAAACATGCTATTTCAACTATTGTGCCGAGTAAAGCAGTGAATATGGAACCTAAAGAGAATAATTTTGAGTAGATTAACACTAAATAAAATGGAGATGACGGTTGTTTGATCGCCCAGAGTCAGGAGAAAGAGCGGTGCTTGTGCATATTAAATTGCATCAGGGACAAGAAGACTTAAATGAATTAAAGGAACTCGCGAGTTCAGCCGGGGCTGAAGTGGTTCATGTGCTGACAGGTTCGCGTAGTTATCCTGATCCGCGTTACTTTATTGGTTCAGGAAAACTGGAAGAATTAAGAGCCATTATTGAAGAAACTGAGGCCGATTTAGTTTTATTTAATCATGTGTTAACACCTAGTCAAGAACGTAATTTAGAAGCTGAACTTGAATTTAGAGTCGTTGACCGTAATGGGCTGATTTTAGATATTTTTGCTTTACGGGCAAAAACTTATGATGGTAAGTTACAGGTTGAATTAGCCCAATTAAATCATCTTTCATCGCGTTTAACCGGTGGGTGGTCGCATTTAGATCGTCAAAAAGGCGGGATTGGTATGCGGGGGACAGGGGAAACTCAGTTAGAGTCTGACCGTCGCCAAGTGGGTATGCGTATTAAATTAGTGCAAAGTCGCTTGGAAAAAGTGGTGAAACAGCGTCAACAAGGTAATGCCCAACGTAAACGTTCAGCTACGCCTAATTTATCGATTGTTGGTTATACCAATGCAGGTAAATCAACCTTGTTTAATGCCTTAACGGGCGAAAATATTTATGTTGCTAATCAGTTGTTTGCCACTTTAGATCCGACTTTAAGACGTTTTAATTTACCCAATAATACTGAAGTGGTGATTGCGGATACCGTTGGGTTTATTCGCCATTTGCCGCATGAATTAGTGGCTGCTTTTAAATCAACCTTGCAAGAAGCGGCTGATGCGGATTTATTATTGCACGTAATTGATTCCAGTGATGAATATCGCAATGAAACCATTTTTGAAGTGAATCGTGTTTTAAATGAAATTGGTGCAGAAGGTATTCAACAGCTAGAAGTTTATAATAAAATTGATTTGTTAGATGATATTGAGCCACATATTGATTATGACGAGCATGGCGTACCTATTAGAGTGTGGTTATCTGCAATAACAGGGGCGGGTTTAGAATTATTGCCACAAGCTTTAGCTGAAATTTTTTCAGCGACTAAAGTAAGAAAGTTATGCCATTTATTGCCAACGCAAGGTGGTATAAGGTCTAAGCTTTTTTCAGTGGCACATATTTTACAAGAAGATTTTACCGATGAAGGCGGTTGGGAAATTTTGGTGGATATAGATCAACAGCATTTAGGCATTTTAGAAGGCATTAGTTGTGATTAATTATTGCTAAGTGATTGTGTCATACCTTATTTTTTAGGATAATTACCGAGTAATCTGCTAGGAAGTTTTCCTTTGAATTTTTGCAGTACCAATGTGGAGTTAATAAATGTCTTGGAATGAGCCAGGCGGTGATAAAAATAAAGACCCTTGGAGTGGTCGTAACGAGGATAATAGTCCTCCCGATTTAGATGAAGCGATTCGTTCGCTGCAAGATAAATTAGGCGGTCTTTTTGGCGGTGGCGGCAATGGTGGTGGCAATAATGAATCACCTGCTTCAATGAAAGGTCTGGGATTTTTAGCACTGGGTGCGGTTGCATTGTGGGGAGCCAGTGGCTTTTATATTGTCGATGAGGGGAATCGAGGTGTTGAAACTCGCTTTGGCAAATATATAGCGACTACGCAGCCGGGTTTAAATTGGCGTTTACCTTCACCGATTGAAAATGTTGAGATTATTAATGTCTCGAAACAACGCTTTTTAGAAGTAGGTTATCGTTCAGGTGGTGGTCGTCAGCGTGGCATGGGTTCAATTGCTAAAGAAGCCTTAATGTTAACGAAAGATGAAAATATTGTTGATATACGTCTTGCCGTACAATATCAAGTCAGCGATGCACAGAAATATTTATTTAATATTCAAAACCAAACCGCGACGTTGAAACAAGTGACTGAAAGTGTGGAACGGGGTGTTATTGGTAGCCATACGATGGATTTTGTTTTAACAGAAGGTCGTAGTGAAGTAGTTGCAGATATTAAGCGTGAAATTCAAAAGGTAATGGATGATTATGAATCAGGTATTCAAGTCACCAGTGTGAATTTACAAGATGCACAGCCACCAGAGCAAGTTCAGAGTGCGTTTGAAGATGCAATTAAAGCACGGGAAGATAAGCAACGTTTAATTAATGAAGCTGAAGCCTATGCAAATGATATTGTGCCGAAAGCACGTGGAGCAGCAGCTAGATTAATGCAAGAAGCTGAAGGGTATCAATCGCGTATTATGTCAGCAGCGGAAGGGGATGTGAGTCGTTTTACACAAATTCTCGCCGAATATAAAAAAGCCCCTGAAATTACCCGTAAACGTATTTATTTAGAAACCATTGAAGAAGTTATGGCGAATACCAATACGGTTATGGTTGATGTGAAAGGCGGTAACAATTTAATGTATTTGCCATTAGATAAATTGGCGTCTAAAACTCGGAATCTGAATGCAGTAGGCAATAATACGAATCAGCCTATACGCCAGCAGCCTTATAATAATGTTAATAGACAACCCGCTTCTTCTCAGCGTGGACGTGTAGTGAGAGGTCGCTAAGATGGCACAAAGTAAATTTTTAGTGATTTTAGGATCGGTTGTTTCAATCGGTTTAATGTCAACGTTTACAGTATCAGAAACAGAAAAAGCCATTAAATTTAAGTTAGGGGAAATTGTTGAAGCTGATTATTCAGCAGGTTTACATTTTAAACTCCCTTTTATTAATAATGTTAAAAAATTTGATGCCCGTATTTTAACGCTTGATTCATCACCAGAACGTTTTTTAACCGCTGAAAAGAAAAACGTGATTGTGGATTCATTTGTAAAATGGAAAATTACAGACGTAAAAACTTTTTATACTTCTGTTGCGGGTGACACTTATCAAGCTAATATTCGTTTAGATCAAATTATTAAAGATGCTTTTCGTAGTGAATTTAGTAAACGTGATATTAAACAGCTAGTTTCAACAGATCGCAGTGCGGTACGAGAAGCATTAATTAAAAATACCAAAAGTGCAGCAGCGAATCTTGGTATTGGTATTGTTGATGTTCAAGTGAAGCGTATTGATTTACCGAGTGAAGTGAGCCATTCTGTTTACAGTCGTATGGAAGCAGAAAGAGCAAGAGTGGCGCGTGAATTTCGTTCTCAAGGTTCAGAGGCAGCTGAAAGAGTACGTGCAGATGCCGATAAGCAGCGTGAAATTATTTTAGCGGATGCGTATCGTGATGCAGAAATCATGAAAGGTAAAGGAGATGCTCAAGCTGCTGAAATTTATGCAAAGTCTTATGGTGAAGATGTTGAGTTTTATGCATTTTACCGTAGTATGGCAGCGTATAAAAAGAGCTTTAATACCTCACAAAATATTATGGTAACGGAACCAGATTCGGATTTCTTTAAATATTTCAAGGCTATGAAATAAAGAAACTCTAGGGTTTAAATAGGTTTTAACAATTAATATTGTTACTGTGGGCTAGGAGTAAAATATGGGAATGCCGGGTATTTGGGAAATTTTAATTATCTTGATGGTACTTTTGGTGCTGTTTGGTGGAAAGAAAATTCGTAGCATGGGATCTGACTTGGGTGAAAGTCTCAAGGGCTTTAAAAAAGCAATTAAAGATGAGGATACGGAATCAAAACCAGAGTCTGATTCAGAAGAAAAATAACCTTGTTTCAAATAGGTCTGCTAGAAGTTCTAATCATATTGTTGGTTGGAATATTGGTTATTGGTCCAGAACAGCTACCTGATTTTGTAAAATCATCTGTAAAGTCATTTACAAAGCTACAAAATAAATTTTTTGAATTTAGAGCTTCGGTTGAAAGAGATATCGGTGCTGAGGATTTAAAACAAGATATTTTTAATGAACTCAAAATGGAAGAGCTTGAAAGAGATGATGAGCCACCAAAATGAAATGAGCTACATAGAGCATCTAAAAGAGCTCCGCTCTAGGTTGATAAGAATCTTTGTAGTAATCGGGGTCTTGCTGATCTGTTGCCTACCCTTTGCTAATGAGATCTATTTTTACATTTCCTCGCCCTTAACATCCATTCTTCCAGAAAATAGCACGATGATAGCAACAGAAGTAACCTCGCCGTTTATAGCGCCATTAAGACTTGGAATTTATAGTGCATTAATTTTAGCAATGCCTTATGCCTTAATTGAGTTATGGGGATTTATAGCGCCAGGGTTATATAAGCGTGAAAAAAGTTTTGTTATGCCTTTGCTGATTTCGTCTGCAATCCTATTTTATGCGGGGGTAGCTTTTGCATTTTATGTAGTTAGTCCAATAATTTTAAATTTCTTTATTGCGGCGGCTCCAGACTCTATTCAGATAATGACAGATATCAATAAATACTTAGATTTTGTTTTAAAGCTTTTCTTCGCTTT
>CAJVYO010000070.1 GCA_913009515.1 uncultured Methylococcaceae bacterium | reverse complement strand
CCCGCCTAATTCACCGTTACTATTGTCAAAGGTAAGTTCTACGGATGCGATACTCACGGGTTTTCGAGCAGATGAGCCGTTAAAAATAACATCAGCCATACTACCGCCACGCAGGTGTTTAGCTGAGCTTTCGCCCATCACCCAACGCACTGCATCAATAATATTGGATTTTCCACAGCCATTCGGACCCACGATACTAATTAAATTGCCTTTAATCGGAATAATAGTAGTATCAACGAATGACTTAAATCCTGAAAGTTTAATTTTTTCCAGCTTCATTTTTACTGGTAAAATACTCGCCTATCTAAAAAATGAGCCATTATACGTTATGATTCAATAATGTATCAGGCTATCGACTTAAACACTAAAAAACTCATGTCAACCTACGCAAACAAAGACTTACAAACATTTGAAAACCCTCAACCTGACCGTGATTTCACCATTCGCATCAATACGCCAGAGTTCACCTGTGTATGCCCCTTAACAGGACAACCTGATTTTGCAGAAATTTATATTGAATATGTGCCTGATAAGCTCTGTATTGAATTAAAAGCCCTTAAACTCTACTTTTGGACTTTTCGTGAACGCGGTGCTTTTCATGAAGCCGTCACCAATGAAATATTAAATGAACTTGCTAAAGTCACACAACCTAATTTTATGCGGGTAACGGCGAAATTCAATGTGCGCGGCGGCGTTTATACCTCAGTGATTGTTGAGCATCGTAAACCTGATTGGCAAGCCCCTGAATTAGTTCAATTACCTTAATTTCATCAAACCTAGAATCCTGTGCCTAAAACTTATTACACCTCTGATTTAGCGGTTGCCTTAAAATATGACGGTGAGAATGCTCCTCAAGTCACCGCAAAAGGTACAGGAACAGCAGCCGAAAAAATACTTGAAGTCGCTGAGCAACATGGCATTCCTTTACAAACAGATCCCGAATTAGCCGGTATCTTAGCTCAAGTGCCATTAGGCGATGAAATTCCCAACGAACTCTATACCGCTGTCGCAGAAGTCATTGCTTTTGCTTATCATATCAGCGGTAAAACACCTGACGACAAACCTTCATGACCTTTAAAGAAAGCCTTACCACCCTGCCGCAATATATTCTTCCTCACCACCCTTTATCACGTTTAATGGGTAAACTTACCCATAGTGAAAATAAAACCTGGAAAAATTTATTTATTCAGCAAATTATTAAAGCTTATGGCGTTAATATGCAAGAAGCCCTCAATAGTGATATTGATAGTTACGCGAGCTTTAATCATTTTTTCACGCGTGAATTAAAAGCTGGGGTACGGCCACTAGCCAATAACCGAAGTGATATTGCTTGCCCTGCTGACGGAGCAGTGAGTCAAGCTGGTGATATTAGTGACGGCCAAATCATTCAAGCCAAAGGAAAATCATATAGTGCAGTTGAATTATTAGGCGGTGATGAGCAACGTGCTGCTGCCTTTGAAGATGGAAAATTCACCACTATTTATTTATCGCCGAAAGATTATCATCGTTTGCATATGCCTTTAGACGGCACATTGAAGGAAATGATACATATTCCAGGACGCTTGTTTAGCGTTAATGGAGCGACAGCAAATTCTGTGCCGCGTTTATTTGCGAGGAATGAACGTGTCGTTGCTATTTTTGAGACTGAAATAGGCCCGATGGCATTAATTTTAGTCGGAGCGATTTTTGTTGCCAGTATTGAAACGGTTTGGCACGGTGAAGTAACACCGCCCACAGCAAAAGAAATCAGAACATGGCAATATCAAGAGGATGCCCCGCATTTAAAACGCGGACAAGAAATGGGACGCTTTAATATGGGTTCAACCATTATTGCCTTATATGGCAAAGATGTCATGAATTGGCAAGATGATTTTATAGCGGGTAAAAAAGTAAAACTCGGTGAAAAAATAGGCAGTATAAATTAATGTGATTGGGGGTGAAGCGTAAAATCAACACCCCTAATTTATTGAGCTTTATTTTTTATTTTTACCTAACATTTTTTTAAACATACCTGATAATTTAGGATTTGAATAATCAGAAGCCGTTGGTGAATAAATCACTTCCTCTGGCTCATCATCATTATTTTCAATAACAGGTTCTGCGATTGCAGTCTCTGTAACAATGGGTTCAATAACTGGCTGCTCTATTGCTACCTCAATTTCTGGTTGTTTTTTAGCAAAAAAACCTTTTAATTTGCTTGGTTTTTTCTGTTTAGGCTCTGCTTCTTCAATACTAGCTTGTAACTCAACCACTGGTTCGATAGTTACTTCCTGACTAGCGGCTGCGGTTGGCTTTTTATTAAAAAATCCCTTTAATTTAGACTTTTTTTCTTTTTTAATACTCGGCTCAGCAATTACTTCTGGCTGGGTATCAGTTGCTTTGTTTTTACCAAAAAAACCTTTTAATTTTCCAGAACCCTTTTTTTCAACAACTTCTGATGTTTGTTGCTCGTTTTCAATATTTGTTGTCTCTATTTCAGTGGCTTTATCGGCTTTAGCAAACATTTTAGTCACACCGCCAAAACGTGATTTACTTTTTTCAGGTTCGGCTGCCACTTCACTCGGTTCTTCAATCACAACACCAACAGACGGTTGTTCAATCACTTTAGGCTCAGGCTCAATAACCGGTTCTGCCACTAACACCACTTCTTGCTCAGGTTCTGCTTTAATTTCAACTACAGGCGGTATAGTTTCTTCAGCCTCCATTGCCTTGTTATCAATAGTCACAACATCATCTTTTTTCTCTGCCACTATTTCAACAGGAGCAGGTGTTATGTCTGCTGCCGCTTCTTTTAGTGTTAAAGCCTCTTCAATCAATGTTGCCGCTTTAATATTCTCAGTAAGTTGTATTTCTTCGCGTTCATGTCTTAATGTTTCATTATCCATGACTTGCTGTTGAAATTCTGCCATCAAACGCGATGATTCCAACTGATGTTTTTCTAAAATATCAGTTAAAACTTGCTGTGACTGCAATTGTTGTGCTTGAAATTCAGTATTTTGAGTATGTAAGGTATTTTCTAATTGTGTTAATTGTTCTGTTTGAGCGGTTAAACTCGATTCTAAGCCCTGAATAGCATTATCTTTTTCACTTAAAGCAATAATTTCTTGCTCATGTTTTACTTGTAAACTGGTATTTTCTGTTTGGATGCGTTCTAACTTATCAGTTAATTGCATCACAATATTATCTTGCTGCTGCCAAATAACCTCTGCTTTAATATCAGATTCACCCGAAACTAACTGTTCACTTAAATCAAATTTTTCTGCAACCGCTTTAATCGCCGTAATCACAGTTTGATGACGCTCTGCTAGTTGTTCTTTAAATTGCTTAGCTTCAAGCTGTGATTTTTCTAATGATAATGCAGACTCGGCGGCTTTATCTTGATTTTGTTGAGCCTGTTGCTGTGAACTGGTTAATTGCTCTTTTAACTGCTCAAGCTCATTAGTAGTATTTTTTTCACGTTTCTTTAGAGCCAACACCTTAAAGCTATTAATAATACTTGAGAGTACCCAAGTCACAATGACGACAGCAACTACAAACAGTATATTATCAGCAGCTAAAACAGACCATGTTGCGAGCATTTCAGTTATTTCAGGTAAATTTGTAGGCATTTCGGCTCTCACTCATCATATTTTTAAGATACAACATGCCTATTAATGACTTTAAAACATGCTAAATAAGCTAACTATATTAACAAGCTAGCCTAAAAAATGCTAAATAAAATTACGCTTCTTTCATGTAATTAGCAATTAAATTATAAACCAGCGTCCAAGCTTCTTTGACTTCATCAGTGAATTGATCCCCTAATCCTTGCTCTAATACCCATAAAAAAGCCACGCCAACCGTTTCATAATGCCTATGTTCAACACCATAAATAATATGTCGTTTTCCCATGGCTTCTAACATAGGCACTATGTCATCTACATTATCAACCGCATTAACAACAACATTTAAAGTGGTCATTAATTTATCACCTTGATAATCTAATTTACCCTTGAACAACGCTTTTGTCGTCGGGTCAAGTTCAAATAAACGGGCATAAAATAATTCAGCAGCCTGTGATTTTATCGGTAAAACAGCTTGCCAAGATTGTTTTATAATTGTTATTTGTCTTGCTGTTAAGGGATAAGTTGATTCTTCCGAAATATAGGGTGCTATCGTCTGAAGATTATTTTTAGACGCGCTCCGCGACCATAAAAAATAACCCACAAAGCCAACCACTAACAACATGATATAAAACATTTAACCAACCTTCATTAATTTACTTTGCGAACCACGTGTCACGTAAGGTAACCGTGCGATTAAAAACTAATTTATCGCTACGGCTATCCATCGCATCAACACAGAAATAACCCACGCGTTCAAACTGAAAGCCTACATCAGGTTTAGCAGCTGCGAGGCTCGCTTCTAATTTTGCTTGTTTAATAATCGTCAATGAATCAGGGTTAATCGCATCACAAAAATCGTCTTCAGCATCAGGATTAGCGACATTAAAAAGTCGGTCATATAAACGTATTTCTGCGTCTAAAGCATGCTCTGCAGACACCCAATGAATAACCCCTTTTACTTTACGTCCTTCTGGTTTTTTACCTAAGGTATCCGCATCATAACTACAACGTAACTCGATTACCTTACCGGCATCATCTTTAATCACTTCATTACATTTAATCACATAAGCACCCCGTAAACGCACTTCACCTCCGGCAATTAAACGCTTATATTTAGGCGGCGGTACATCGGCGAAATCATCTTGTTCAATATAAATAACCTGTGAAAAAGGCACTTTACGTTTGCCTCTGCTTTCATCTTGCGGGTGATTACTCATCTCTAAAATTTCTAAGCCATCACTCGGATAATTTTCAATAACCACTTTAAGTGGCTCTAAAACTGCCATCGCACGCAAGGCGTTATTATTTAAATCTTCACGAATACAGTTTTCCAGCACCGCCATTTCAATCCACGCATCTTTTTTAGTCACGCCGATACGTTCACAAAAATCACGAATTGAAGCTGCCGTATAACCTGCACGACGCAAACCTGCAATGGTTGGCATACGCGGATCATCCCAGCCACTCACATGCCCTTCGGTGACTAAACGATTCAATTTGCGTTTACTGACAATGGTATATTCTAAGGCTAAACGAGCAAACTCGATTTGTTGCGGATGACAGTCTATCTCTATGTTATCCAATATCCAATCATATAAGGCACGATGGTCAGCAAATTCTAGCGTACATAATGAATGGGTAATCCCCTCCAAAGCATCAGAAATACAATGCGTATAATCATACATTGGATAAATACACCAGGCATCACCGGTACGTTGATGATGCACACGGCGAATACGGTATAAAGCAGGATCACGCAAATTAATATTTGGCGATGCCATATCAATTTTTGCCCTTAGAACATAAGCACCATCAGCAAATTCACCGGCTCGCATACGCGCAAACAAATCTAAATTCTCTGCAATACTCAGACTACGACTAGGACTTTCTTTGCCTGCCTCGGTTAAAGTGCCTCGGTATTCTCTAATTTGTTCGGCACTTAAATTATCAACATACGCCAAGCCTTTATTAATGAGTTGCACTGCAAAATCATACAATGCTTCAAAATAATCAGATGAATGTTTTAATTCAGCCCATTCAAATCCCAGCCACGCGACATCTTTTTCAATCGCCTGCATATATTCAATACTTTCCTTTTCAGGATTGGTATCATCAAAACGCAAATTACATAACCCATTGTTTTCAGCAGCAACCCCAAAATTTAAACAAATAGATTTAGCATGACCAATATGTAAAAAACCATTCGGTTCGGGGGGAAAGCGCGTCACAACGTCTGTATGTTTCTGTTGTTCTAAATCATTAGTAATGATTTGACGAATAAAATTAGCAGCAGGTATATTTTCAGAGCTAGACATGTACAGTTACAACCAAAGTAAATTAAAAAAACGCATATTAATGACGAGGTAAGATAGCATATTATGCATTAGATGAGAACTAATGCCAGCCACCATATTGCTTAGTGGGGTCGCCACGAAAACCAGTAGAAGTTTTATTGGCATCTGGTATACCGACAGTACTATCCGCTGCGATAACCATGTTTCCATAAGTATAACCGCCTAATTCTTTAGCGTGTTTCGCAATACGTGTGGTTAAAGTGCTAATATCATATTCAGAAACCGCTTTTGAAATCACAATAGACCTTAATTTTTCAGTAGTCGCTTTAGATGACAAACTTAATTCAATCGGCAATTCAGTGCCTGCCGGAATTTCTAATCTAAAGTGCGAGCTTTTTTCTAACATTGTTTCAGCCACCTGTTTACCGTCACGGTCTTTCACAATCACTGTCCCCGCTCTAACAGGGCCTTTGCTATCGGTAACCATACCTTTTAGCACTTTTAATTCGCTATAAACCTGCACCGGCACGCTAATTAAAGGTTTCTTCGGTTTATCGCTGTCACAAGCACTTAAAATAACACCCGCCATTGTTATGGCTAATAATTTATTATATTTTTTCATTTTATCGCCTTATTTTTGATCCAAATACCACACGCCATGTTCACCCAATAAATCACGCTCTAACCAACCTAAAATACTTGCTTTATCATGGGCAAATACATCAGGACATTCTAATATATTACTTGCTTTTAGTTCAATATTTTTCAGCCAGAGTTCCCATGCTTGTATATTTTCATCACTAAAACGTGCATCATCGGCATAGCCTAAGGCATAAATAGTGGCAGGCTCTTTTCTACCTTTCACGCTCATAACACCTAAACGGCGATATTTAAAACCTGATTGTTCCGCTGTCGGTAATAACTCTTCAGTAATAATCACTTCGGTATTAAAAAAACGACTTAAGCCTTCAATGCGTGATGCTAGATTTAAAGGATCGCCTAAAATACCAAAACGTTTTAAGCCAATGCCTTCCATTTGCGGCCCTAAACTGCCCATTACCACCGTACCGCTGGTAATACCCACACCCGCATTAATAATTCCTGCAATCTTATCTAAAATATCATCATCAATTTTACCTTTATAACGTTCTGATAAAGTTGAAAAGAATTTATGTTGTAACATTGCCAATTCTAATGCACCCGATAAGATATGATGAAAAGCATCATCCTGCGTTAAAATCTGCTTATCTAACGCCTTACCTAATTCATTTTTATCCTGCTCTGCAATACTATCATCGCTATACGGCCAATAATAACAAACTAAATCACCGACATACGCTTCCAACCAACCTTCATATTTCCCCTTTAAGACAATCGAGGTTTCATGCAAATAATCATTCATTAAATCCATAACATGGTTAGGATCTTTTAGTAGTCCTGTTACCGCTGTATAGCCTGCTAAATCACTCATTAACACCACCGCCTGACAGCGATGATTCATAAAGGAATCACTGCCATGTAATGACATCAACAAGGTTTCAATTTGCTTAGGAATATAATTACTCATAAATTTTCCACGCCGAAAACCTAATAATAAATGCTCGCTAGTCGTCAATCCTGCACCGGTTAAAAACACTAATAATGAAACGGTTACTGGCCATAATTGAATCAGCGGATTTAAAAAACATAAGGCAATTAACAAAGTGAAAATTAAAACCCCGCCTAACCATAAAATAGGCTGAATTAAATACGCCCCCGCTAAAATAGTAAATAAGGCTTCTACTGCAAATAAACCATATTTAACCTCTAAAAGTGGCATTCTAGGATGATCTTGATTTAAAAACGTCTCCACCTCATCGACAATATATTGCGGCCCGGGTGTCATTAATTTGGGACTTAAAAAAGCCGTGGTCATGGTTGAAACCAAGGTATCTGTCGATTCCTTAGGCCCTGTCACCTGCAAAACCACGCCTTTATTGGCTAATTTTTTAGCCATTTGCATCGCAATCTCTTCATTACAAG
>CAJVYO010000069.1 GCA_913009515.1 uncultured Methylococcaceae bacterium | reverse complement strand
TTAAGGTTGATTATCGTTCAGTTTCAGGGTTGAGAAAAAATAGCTGTTTTATATCGGCGGTGTTGACATTATCAGTGGCGAAACAAGCGAGTGATATTAAGGCGTTACTAGCAAAACGTAATGCGACCCAGCCAACAAATTTACCAAGCTGTGGCTCAGTCTTTAAAAATCCTGATGGGGATTATGCGGCACGATTAATTGAAGTCAGTGATTTAAAAGGTGTGACGATTGGCGGTGCAGCAGTATCAACTAAACATGCTAATTTTATTGTGAATACGGGTAACGCTACCGCATTCGATATTGAGCAATTAATTCATTATGTGCAACAGCAGGTGTTGGAGCAACAAGGGGTGTTGTTATCCACAGAAGTGTGTATTGTAGGTGAGCAATGAAACAATTTGGGCGTGTTGCGGTATTAATGGGTGGAAACTCGGCTGAACGTGATATTTCTTTACAGAGTGGCACTGCAGTTTATGATTCATTAAAGCGTAGTGGTGTTGATGCAGTGGCGGTTGATGTACAAAATTCAGTTTTAGAGGCTCTAAACGCTGAAAAATTTGATTGTGCGATTAATATGATTCACGGGCGTGGCGGTGAAGATGGCAGTTTACAAGCACTGTTAGCGAGTATTAATTTACCGTGTACAGGCAGTGGTTTATTGGCGTCTGCGTTGAGTATGGATAAATTACGCACTAAATTATGCTGGCAAGGGGCGGGTTTAAATACCCCCAAATGGCTAGTATTAAGAAATAAAGCCGATATTGCTCGATGTGAACAAGTGCTAGGTTTTCCGGTAATTGTTAAGCCGGCACAGGAAGGCTCTAGTTTGGGTATGAGTCGTGCAGAAAATGAACAGGAATTATTATTAGCTTGGCAGCAAGCTTTAGTTTATCAATGTGATGTGTATGCTGAAGCATGGGTGGATGGGAATGAATATACGGTAGGTATTTTAGCAGGTGAAGCGTTACCGGTGATTCGTTTAGAAACGCCCCATGTATTTTATGATTTTGATGCGAAATACCGTGCTGACACCACTTTATATCATTGCCCTGCAGGTTTAAGTGAGCAAGATGAAGCTGCATTATGTGCGTTAGCATTACAGGCATGTGATGTTTTAGATGTGCAAGGCTGGGGACGTGTGGATGTGTTTATTGATAGCCAAGGACAGCAGCAATTAATTGAAGTAAATACCGTGCCTGGGATGACTGGTCATAGTTTAGTGCCGATGGCAGCGAAAGCGAAAGGTTTAAGTTTTGATGCGTTAGTGCTGGCGATTTTAGCAACGAGCTGTGCATGATAACGGCTGAAGAGAAGATTAAATTTTCTATTATCGGTATTATCTTCTTGAGCTTAATATTGTTATTGCCGGTGATTAAATCAGTGTTAATCACTGATTATCCTATTAGACATATTAGAGTAACCGGTGCGTTACAATATATTAAACAAGAGTCAATTAATACTGCCATAGAGCCTTTAGTCGCTACGGGGTATTTTTTTGCTGATTTGGAGTTGATACGTCAGGCATTGGTGAATTTGCCGTGGAGTAAAACCGCTCAGGTAAAACGTATTTGGCCGGATCGAATTGAGCTAGATATTGTTGAGCGTGATCCGATTGTGCAGTGGCATGAGGATGGCTTATTAAATAGTAAAGGGGTTATTTTTATCCCGCCGAGTATTGAGGCATTTAGTGAATTGCCTATTTTATCGGTGCCTGAAAAGCAGCGCGTAGAATTATTACTTAAGATGCAGTTTTTAATGTCAGCATTAAAAAAACAGTCTTTAAAGTTAAAATCGTTTCAAGTGACACAACGACAATCATGGTTATTAGGGTTAGAAAATGGTTTGTTGATCCAGTTAGGGCATATTAAACCATTAGAAAAGTTTAAGTTATTAATGAAGGCATTAACGTTAACAGAGAAAGCACAGGTAAAAAAGATGGCATATATCGATATGCGGTATCCAAATGGTTATGCAGTACGTTGGCAATAGGGTAGGTAAGGCGGTTTAAAGTAAATAGGAATTTTCCTAGCGATGTAGAAATAAGTTGAGGTAACAGAGCGACTTATTTGTATCTTAAGGATATATTGAAGGCATAAATATGGCAAAAGAAACAGAACGTAATTTAATTATAGGATTAGATATTGGAACCTCAAAAGTTGCCGCTATAGTCGGTGAAGTTACTGAATCAGGTGGCATTGAGGTTATTGGTATTGGTTCTACGCCTTCAAAAGGATTAAAAAAGGGCGTTGTTATTAATTTGGAATCAACGGTGAGTTCAATTGAAATTGCAATTGAAGAAGCGGAGTTGATGGCAGGTTGTGATATTCGGTCTGTCTATGCAGGGATTGCGGGGAGCCATATTAAAAGTTTAAATTCACATGGTATCGTGGCGATTAAGGATAAGGAAGTCTCGCAATACGATATTGATAGAGTGATTGATTCTGCTAGAGCCGTTGCTATACCTGCCGACCAAAGAATATTACATATTTTGCCGCAGGAATTTGTCATTGATATGGAAGATGGCATTAAAGAGCCGATTGGTATGTCAGGGATTCGGCTAGAAGCAAAAGTACATATGGTGATGGGCAGTGTGAGTGCCTCGCAAAATATTACTAAATGTATTCGTCGTTGTGAGTTAGTGGTTGATGATATTGTGTTAGAGCAATTAGCCTCTTGTTTAGCAGTATTAAGTGAAGATGAAAAAGAGTTAGGGGTTTGTTTAATTGATATTGGTGGCGGGACGACCGATATTGCTATTTTTTCACAAGGAGCGATTAAACATACCGCAGTGATTCCGATAGCAGGCGATCAAGTGACTAACGATATTTCAGTGGCCTTGCGAACACCAACAAAAGATGCAGAAGTGATAAAAATGCAACATGGATGTGCCTTAATGCAGTTGGCGGATCCGGAAGAAATGATTGAAGTCGCGAGTATTGGTGATCGCCCACCACGTGAAATTTCAAAGCAGAATTTAGCGGAAATTATAGAACCTCGCTATGAAGAATTGATGTTATTGGTTCAAGCAGAATTACGCCGCAGTGGTTATGAAAGTTTAATTGCAGCGGGTATTATTTTGACTGGGGGGAGTTCAAAAGTTGTCGGTTTAGTGGAGTTGGCAGAAGAGATTTTTCATATGCCTGTGCGTTTAGGCGTTCCACAGAATATTTCAGGGCCATCAGATGTAGTTGATAATCCTATTTATTCAACAGGTGTTGGGTTGTTGGTGTACGGTAGAGATAGGTTTGAGTTTGGTGATTCTTTTGAAGAGGAAGACGATGGGATTTTTTCTCGGATGAAAGATTGGTTTCAGGGTAAATTTTAAATTAACGATTAAATTTTTAGGTAAAGGCTTTTAGGGGAAAAAATCATGAAATATGAATTAATGGATGTAGGCTTAGAAAGTGCAGTGATTAAAGTGCTAGGTGTCGGCGGCGGCGGTGGTAATGCGGTGAGTCACATGGTCACTAGTTTAGTCGAAGGTGTTGAATTTATTTGTGTTAACACTGACGCACAAGCCTTACATCGATTAGAAGTCGGCAATGTGATTCAGCTGGGTATGGAGCTGACTAAAGGCTTAGGTGCCGGAACCAATCCGGAAGTCGGTAAGGCGGCGGCTGAAGAGAGTAAAGAAAGTTTACGTACTGTGTTAGAAGGCGCTAATATGCTGTTTTTAACTGCAGGTATGGGCGGTGGCACAGGAACAGGTGCAGTGCCAGTTATTGCTGAAATTGCTAAAGAATTAGGTATTTTGACGGTTGCAGTAGTGACTAAGCCGTTTAATTTTGAAGGCAGCAAGAAAAAAAGAGTCGCGGAAGAAGGCATTAAAGAATTAGAAAAGTATGTTGATTCTTTAATTGTGATTCCTAATCAAAAGTTATTACCGGTTTTAGGCTCGAATGTTTCCATGAAAAAAGCGTTTGCAGCGGCGAATGATGTTTTATTGGATGCGGTGCAAGGTATTACTGAATTGATTACCAGCCCAGGTGAAATTAATGTGGATTTTGCTGATGTAAAAACGGTAATGGAAGGCATGGGTGTTGCTATTATGGGAACAGGCGTTGCTAGTGGTGAAGGTAGAGCAACGGAAGCAGCTAAGAAAGCCATTTCATGTCCATTATTAGATGATATTAATTTACAAGGGGCAGGCGGTATTTTAGTTAATGTCACTGCAGCTGAAATTGGTATTTCTGAATTTGATGAAGTGGGTAATATTGTATTTGATTTTGCATCAGAAGATGCCGTGATTAAAATTGGTACGGCAGTTGATGAGACTTTAGGTGATGAAATTAAAGTCACGGTGGTTGCAACTGGAATGGGGCATAGTTCTGGGATTACAGATGCTCATGCGGCAGCGGCAACAGCAGTGGTTGCACCTGTAGTAGCGCCTGTAATAGCACCTGTATCGGCTACGCCTAAAACAGATTTTAATGAATTGGTACGTAGTCGAGCAGAAACATCAAGAGAAACGCGTTTTGGGGTACAACCTAAGAATTCAGCAGCGGGCGATAATATGGAATATTTAGATATTCCTGCTTTTTTAAGACGCCAGGCAGATTAACGTGTTGACGATATCAAAGATAGCGAATGTAAATATTATCAAGCTATCTTTGATAAATAAGTTATGAGAGTAATTGGCGGATTAAATGATTAAACAACGTACGCTTAAAAACAAGATTAAAGCAACGGGAGTGGGATTACATACAGGGAATAAGATTTATTTGACCTTGCACCCTGCGGCGGAAAATACAGGGATTAAGTTCAGACGTATTGATTTAGATGAGCCTGTTTTAATTGATGCGATTCCTCATAATGTGGGTGAAACAGTTTTATCGACTACGTTAGTAAAAGACAATGTCAAAGTATCCACGGTAGAGCATTTATTATCTGCTATGGCGGGTTTGGGCATTGATAATGCGTTAATTGATGTGAGTGCGGCAGAAGTGCCGATTATGGATGGTAGTGCTGGGCCTTTTATATTTTTGTTGCAATCTGCGGGTGTGGTAGAGCAAAATGCGACGAAACAATATATAAAAATTAAACGAGAAATCAAGGTTCAAGACGGCGATAAATGGGCGTCTTTTATGCCAATGGAAGGGTTTAAAGTGACCTTTACCATTGATTTTCAACATCCTGCTTTTGATGAAAAGGTTAAAACAGCCTCTATGGATTTTTCATCGACCACCTTTGTGCGGGAAGTAAGTCGCGCGCGTACTTTTGGCTTTGTAAAAGATATTGAGTTTTTACGTAGCAATAATTTAGCATTGGGTGGTAGTTTGGATAATGCGATTGTGATTGATGATGAGAAAATTATCAATGAAGGCGGATTACGTTATAGCGATGAGTTGGTAAAGCACAAAATGTTAGATGCGATTGGTGACTTGTATTTATTGGGTCATAGCTTGATTGGCGAATATGAAGGCTATAAATCAGGGCACGGCTTAAATAATAAGTTGTTGCGAGCATTATTGGCGGAACCTGATGCGTGGGAAATGGTGAGTTTTGAGCATGAATCTGAAGCGCCAATTCCTTTTATGCGTTCTGCAGAATATCGTGATTAGCCATTAATGTCGGCTATGTAAGGTTTTACTTAATTTTAAGAGTGCTTTTTTTAAAGGGCCTTCTTCAACGTCTAGAGCACATTGATGTAAATTAGTGAGCTGATAATTTGATACTTTTATTTTTTTAGGTTTGTTCAGTACAGGTTTGATATCTTGAGGCGGCAATACCTTGATGATGATTTGTTCAATGCCTAAGTTTTTTTCGGAGTTCACCGTATTAAGAATATGGGGCGTGATAAAGCGAAGTTGCGAACTACATACCGCAGAACTAACATAAATTTTTAAGGTGGTTTCATTAACCACACAGTCTTGTATATAGTGTTTTAACGGGTCAGGACTACACGATAAAATAACCTTTAGAATACCTTGGTTTTTTTCTAAATGCCGTTGAATATAGGGCGTGTTAGAGAAATTTAAAGCGGATTTAAAACTCATAATGCTTCCATTTTATAAGCGCTAGTATTATAAAAGGACTGCACAAAGCGAAGATATAAGGCGGCCGCTAATCCAGATGCCCCAAAGACCATTGCCATCACCATAATTTGATAACGTGCTGCAATAAAAGGTGAAGTGCCTGATAATATTTGCCCTGTCATCATGCCTGGAAGTGATACTAATCCCACTGCAAATAATGAATTAATCACCGGAATCATCGCCGCTGAAAACGCGGTATTACGTGCGACAGTAAAATCATGATGATTGTCTAATTCTGCTTGTAAGCGTTCTGCTGCAAGACTCACACTATTCATTGCACTCGAAAAAACCATTCCTGAAATAGGCACCATATAATGAGGCGCATACCACGGCGTTAAATCTAAGGTGCCTTGAGTAATACATAAAATGGTTAAACTGCCACCGATACTGATAGATAAAAATGCATATTTATAGAGTTTTAGGCGCTGATGTTTTAATGCATTTAAAGCAATCCAGCTTGATGCAAGACACATAATGCTTAATATGCTGAGAATAAAGAGATTATCATCGGAATTAAAAATAATATTTAAGGCGTAGCCGACTAATAATAATTGACTCAGCATACGGGCGAGTGCATAAATGGATTGTTTGATGCTTAAAGACCAGCGTAAAAAAATTAATAAAACCAATAGTACAGGGATAAAGGCACTACTGAGTTGTATTAAATTAATATCTTGCATAAATGATTAGTGTTTTTTGGGGCTAAGTTTTTGTAAATCATCAAGGTAGTGACAGTCAACGCCGACACTAATAATAAAACTGGTGGCTTCTTCAATATTCATCTTTGATTTGATAATTTTAGATTCATGCACAATAACCGTGAATCCAGAGGTGGGGTTAGGCGAGGTAGGAATAAATAAAATATACATCTCTTTTTCTTTATTAGTGACATAAGCAGGCACCCAGACATCTTCTTTTGGGTATTCAGTGAAAACTACTTCTCGTGCTTGTTTTTGCTCATGTCCTGAAAACATATTAACAATTTTTTTGGTGACACGGTAGATGCTATTTAAAAAAGGGATGCGATTAATAATATTGTCAATGAGTGCAATAATCCACGAACCTTCAACTTTAGTTAAGCGATAGCCAACATAGGTGAGTAGGATAAAGCTAGTGCTAAAGATAGACACTGTAATTAAGTAGTTATCCCAGTAGCCATAGACAAATTGAAAAATATCACTGAAGACATTTTTGATGAAAATAACAATTTGTAGAATAACCACAATGGGTATAAAAGCAAAGGTGCCGATTAAAAAATAATTGGTTAAGCGCTTAAACAAAGTATTCATCATATTTCTCAATTTTTTATTATTGTTTTTAATTAAAAAAGGGGATAAAAATAGTTAAGGACAGCTGTTTTTGAACCCTGAATGTTTGTACGGATTTTATGCAATTTTACCAAAAATAGTATACGCTGAATGAACTGAGGATAGTTAAAAAAATAACTAATTGTTTTTTATTGTTTTATTTGTATTTAGCTACAATTTTTTAGGATAGGTTAGGCTGAAAAAATGTTAGGCGTAAGATAAAATAGATTAAAGGTTTATTTTTTTTAAATCGCTGTTATAATAGTCAGCTTAGTCCAGCCCTGCCAAGATGGTGGAGCTTTTATTATAAACAGGGAGACATAATGCTTATATTAACACGTCGAGTAGGCGAAACTTTAATGATTGGTGACGAAGTAACTGTTACTGTTCTTGGAGTTAAAGGTAATCAAGTAAGAATTGGTATTAATGCACCTAAAGATGTATCAGTTCACAGGGAAGAAATTTACGAAAGAATTAAAAATGAACAATCACCTGAATCATCGGTTGATGAAGTTTCAGTTGAAAGTAATGATGAAGAATCCGTCGGTCTTATGGGCTCGGATGAATAAATAAAATAATTTGGAGAGGTGGCCGAGAGGCCGAAGGCGCTCCCCTGCTAAGGGAGTATGGGCTTTATCTCCCATCGAGGGTTCGAATC
>CAJVYO010000068.1 GCA_913009515.1 uncultured Methylococcaceae bacterium | reverse complement strand
CCGATGCTGAAATGGTCTTTATTGGTGGTGGAGCAGGTATGGCACCAATGCGTTCACATATCTTTAACCAGCTACGTACTTTAAAGACTAATCGTAAAATGTCTTTTTGGTATGGAGCACGGTCTAAGAATGAAATGTTCTATGTAGACGATTTCGATATGCTAGCTAAAGAAAATGCTAATTTTGAATGGCATGTTGGTTTATCTGATCCTTTACCAGAAGATAATTGGGAAGGGTATACCGGTTTTATTCATAATATCTTGTTGGAAGAATTTATTAAAAGTCATCCAGCACCAGAAGATTGTGAATTCTACATGTGTGGACCACCAATGATGAATACCTCAGTGATCAATATGTTGATAGAAAATGGCGTAGAGCCAGAAAATATCATGTTAGATGATTTTGGTGGTTAAGTTTTAATTTAACCATTCATTATGAAAAAAAAGAGGGTAGCTAGGATGTATGTCTTAGCTGCCCTTTTTTAATTTAAAATATCAGGAGCTGATAATGATTAAGATTATTCAAGCTAATTATGAGCATGATAAGGTTATTCAAGTTTATTTTTCAGATGGAAAATATGGTGATTATGATTTACAAAGCGTGATAGATAAGAAAACGGTATTAACGCAATTTTTAGAAGAAGATTATGATTTCCAAGAATTTTATTTAGAAATGGGGGCTTTATGTTGGAAAAATGGCTTACAACTAAGCCCTAGTCATATCTATTTAAAATTAGAACAACAGCAATTATTACATACAGTGACGGTAGAATATGTTGCTTAAGTTACAACTATATAGAAATAGCGTTAAAGCAGGCATTATTTTAGGTTTTATTGTTTTTATCGTAGGCTGTGAAAACACCACGCCGAAACAATACCCATTTACGTATGCTGATGGCATTATGGGAACGAGCTTTTCAATTAAGGCGAGTCAATTACCTGAAAATATAACAGTTAAAGCCTTACAAACACAGATAAAAAAACGTTTAGATGAAATTAATCAACGTATGTCAACTTATGTAGCAGATTCTGAGCTGGTGTTATTAAATCAGTCTCGTAGCACAGTTGCACAAAAAATTTCTAAGCCCTTATTTAAGGTGTTAGCCGCGGCTGAAAAAATCAGTCAAAAAACAGCGGGAGCGTTTGATATTACCGTCGCTCCATTGGTCGATTTATGGGGGTTTGGTGCGGATGGTCATCAGTCGATAGCACCTAAAGCCGCTAACATTAAATTATTATTACTTAAAAATGGCTATCAAAAACTTAGATTAGATGAGAAAAATCTAACACTTACTAAAGAATTTCCAACGATTGCTATGGATTTATCGGCACTCGCAAAAGGTTATGCAGTTGATGAAATCGCTTTAATATTAGAAAATAACAATATACACGATTATTTAGTGGAAATAGGCGGTGAAATACGTTTAAAAGGCTATAATATTCAAGGTAAAAAATGGCGTATTGCCATTGAAAAACCGAATATTCATCAGCGTGAATTACAAAAAGTGATTCCTATTACTGATATAGCGATGGCAACGTCAGGCGATTATCGTAATTTTTTTGAACAAGATGGACAGCAATTTTCACATACCATTGATCCACGAACCGGTTATCCTGTACAACATAAACTATCTTCAGTGACGGTATTAAGTGATCGTAGCATGAAGGCTGATGCATGGGCGACAGCATTTATGGTGCTGGGAGATGATGCAGGCTATAAGATAGCGGAAGAAAATAATTTAGCCGTATTATTTATTATTAAAACAGAACAGGGGTTTGCTGAACGAGCAACGCCTTTATTTATAGAGTTAACTGAGGTGGAAAAATGATTTATTTTTTTGTAACATTCGCATTTATGTTGTTGGTAATCGTTGTGATGGCGGTGGGCGTTATTTTTGGGCGTAATGCGATTAAAGGCTCCTGTGGTGGCGCGGGCAATGGTGAATGTGTGTGCGTTGAAAAGTGTGATGATAAAAAACAACGTGATGCAGAAGCGGCATTGGAGCAACAAGGGTTGAGCCAATAAGTTGGTGATGTATAGCATTAATGGCTAAGTGTTTTAGGACAAATAGATGGAAACTCAAGATTTAAGAGATGTGGGTTTGAAGGTAACATTGCCGCGCGTCAAGATTTTAGAAATTATGGAGCGTGAAACCGATGAACGACATTTAAGTGCTGAAAAAGTTTATAAAATTTTATTATCTGAAAATGAAGAAATTGGTTTAGCCACCATTTATCGGGTGTTAACCCAATTTGAAGCGGCTGGTTTAGTGACGCGGCATCATTTTGAAGGTGGAAATTCGGTGTTTGAATTAAATAAAGGCGAGCATCATGACCATATTGTGTGTGTGAAATGTGGGTGCGTTGATGAATTTGAAGATAAAATTATTGAAGAACGTCAGCATAGTATTGCTCTTCAATTAGGTTATGAATTAACCGATCATAGTTTATATTTATATGGGCTATGTAAGCAATGTAAGGTGTAACAAGGTATTATGACAAAAAAAGAAGGTGAGGGCTTGATGGATGAAGAGCAATTTAATGTTATTCGTCAAAACAAACGCCAGGAGGCTATTTTAAATACTACACATGCTGTTATTATTACCATTGATAAAAAAGGCAGTGTGGATATTTTTAATCAAGCGGCCAGCCTTTTGTTTGGCTATAGTACTGAAGAAGTGAAAGGTCGTAATATTAAAATGTTAATGCCTGAGCCTTTTAGAGGTGAGCATGATCAATTTTTACGCAATTATTTATCGACAGGTGTACGAAAAATTATTAATCTTGAGCGCAAAGTATTGGGCTTGAAGAAAGATGGCACTATTTTTCCGATGAATTTAAGAGTAAAAGAAATTGATGTCGGTGGGGTTTATGAGTTTGTAGGGTTTGTTGAAGATTTAAGTGAACGCGATGGAGCAAAAAAAGCCTTAAAACAGAGTGAACAACTTTATTTATCAGTAGTGGAAGATCAAGATAATTTAATTTGTCGTTACACACCTGACTTTACATTAGTATTTGTTAATAAAGCTTTTTGTAAAGGCCTTAATAAAGATAGAGATGAATTAATAGGCTGCTCTTTATTGGATTTAAATTCAAAAGATGTGGCGGATTGGTTAATTAATGAGCATCGTAATATTACTATTGATAGTCCTGTTAAAACGCATGAAAGTCAAACAAGTGATGGGTCTTGGGAGGAGTGGAGTACCCGTGGTATTTTTTATGAAGGCACATTAATTGAATATCAAGGAGTGGGTAGAGATACCACTGAACGTAAGCAATCAGAAATAAAAATACTTGAATCATATCAAATAGCTGAGAATGCAAATAAAGCAAAGTCACAGTTTCTCTCAAATATGAGTCATGAGTTACGTACGCCCTTAAATTCAATTATTGGTTTTTCAGAATTATTAGTTTCCGATGAAATTGATGTTTTAACTGAAGATCAATTAGAATCTGTAGAATATATCAATAAAGCAGGTGAACATTTATTATCACTTATTAATGATATTTTGGATTTATCGGTGATTGAGTCAGGTGATTTTAAATTAAATTTAGAGGTGATAGATTTATTAACAATATGTAGGGAAGCCTCTAGTTTTATTAATCCTGTTGCAGAAAAATATGGGATTAATGTAAGCTTTAATTTAGATTTTAAAGATTATTATGTTTATGCTGATCATAAAATTGTTAAACAAATAATATTAAATTTGCTCACCAATGCGATTAAGTATAACAAGCAAGATGGAACCGTCGAATTTTATATTGAGCAGCATAAAAATGATTATTATTTGGCGGTTAAAGATACTGGATATGGGATTAGTCGTGAAAATATTCAGGGTTTATTTACACCGTTTAATCGTTTAGGCTTAGAATCATCGGCAATAGAAGGCACTGGTATTGGCTTGAGTCTTTGTAAGAATATGGTTGAAAAATTAAACGGTAAAATTGGCGTAGAATCAGAAGTAGATATAGGCAGCACTTTTTGGTTTACCTTGCCTATATCAACCGATGTTCAACATTCTCAGTTGGATGAATTAACGGAAGCACCTGGCTATAATGTGGAAATAGCACCCGCTAAAGTTATTAAGATATTGTATATTGAAGATAATAAAGCGAATATGAATTTAATGCGGCGGGTGATTAAAAAATTAGAAACAGGTATTTTGTTAGAGGCAACCACGGCAGATGAAGGCTTTAGTCTGATAGAAAATAGAGAGCCTGACCTTATTTTACTGGATATTAACCTGCCGGATATGAACGGTTTTGATGCATTCGTAGCAATAAAAAAGCGTTTTCCAAGTATGGAAGATGTGCCTATTATCGCTTTAACAGCTAGTGCGATGAAGGAAGATTATGAAAAAGGCATTTCATTTGGTTTTTTTGATTATTTAACAAAACCTTTTAATATTGAAAACCTAATAACAATAATAAATAAAGCATTACATAAAAATGAAGATACTAGTTGTTGATCATGTTACATTGTTTCAGAATATTATTGAAGAAGTATTGAGAAATACTGAATTAAGCTATGAATTTGTTAATACGGGCAAGGATACTTTAGAGGCTTTAAAAAATACGCATTATGATATGTTGTGTATTTCTATGTATTTAGAAGATATGGATGCATTAGAATTAAGCCAGAAAATTAGGGCATTTGATGAATATGCCTATATTCCTATTATTTTGATTACATCAGAAAGTTCAACTAATATCCTTAAAAAAGTAATGCAGGCCGGTATTACCGATATTTTTGAGAAAAAAGATATTAATGAAATTGTTAATTTTATCCAGCGTTTTAGTCGCCAGCAAAATAAAATAAAAGGACGGGTTTTATATATTGAGGATAGTTTATCTCAGCGACAATTGGTCACGAGTATTTTAGAATCACGAGGTTTGCTTGTTGATGCGTTTAATACCGCCGAAGAAGCCTTTGAGGTTTTTATCAAGCATGATTATGATTTAGTTGTAACGGATATTATTTTAGACGGGGTCATGAATGGCTTAACCTTAGCCAATAAAATTCGGCGTTTAAGTGATGATAAAGGGGATATTCCTATTTTAGCCGTTACCGCGTTTGATAATACCTCAAGACGTATTGGTTTATTTCATTTAGGCATTAATGATTATGTTATAAAACCTATCGTGGAAGAAGAATTATGCACCAGGGCTAAAAGTTTAATTGAAAATCATCAGTTTATACTGAGAATGAAGCGTGAAAAAAATAAAGCATTACGTGATAATGAAGCGAAAAGTGAATTTTTATCGATTACCAGTCATGAATTAAAAACGCCTTTAAATGCAGTGATTGGGCATACACAATTATTGCAAATGGATGCTGAGGCACAAAATTTAGATAATGATTTTATCGAGTCACTTTCTGAAATTGAGTCAGCGAGTAATCATTTATTGGCTTTAATTAATGAATTATTAGACTTATCGAGCATTGAAGCGGGTAAAATGGTGACGAATTTAAGTCATTTTGACCCAGAAGCGGTTATTTATTCAGCAATAGATTTTATTCAATATGCGGCATCGCAACGTGGCTTGGAGTTGCATATTGATTTGTTAGCACATAATATTGAGGTGACTGCGGATAGTGGGCGATTAAAGCAGGTTATTATTAATTTATTATCCAATGCAGTGAAATATAACCGAGAAAATGGTGAAATTTTTATTAAAACGGCTTATATTGAACATTCAAAATTACTACGTATTAGTGTGCGGGATACCGGTTATGGTTTAAGTGAAGACGATTGTAAACGGATTTTCGAAAAGTTTAATCGTTTAGGCGCAGAAAAAGGCAATATTGAAGGTACGGGCTTAGGATTGTATGTGGCTAAAAAGATGATTGATGAAATGTCAGGGCTGTTAGATGTAAAGAGCTGTCTAGGTAAAGGGACTCAATTTTCTATTTTTTTACCAATTAAAATAGATAATGTGTAAACAAAATAATTTAATTTTTTTAAAGTGTGACGTATGGATTTAGAAGCAGCAATATTACAGGCTAATATATTAATTGTTGATGATGAGCCAATGAATGTAACTTTATTGGCAAAAATTTTAAAACGAAAAGGTTATACCAATATACAAAAAACCTCAGATCCCAGAGAAGTTGAGGCTTTGTGTGATAAAACACATTTTGATGCGTTTCTATTAGATATAAGAATGCCGCATATTGATGGTTTTCAACTCATGGAGTTATTGGCAAAACGCTATGTAGATGATTACTTGCCAGTGTTGGTTTTAACTGCCCAAATAGATAAAGAAACGCGTTTAAAAGCCTTTGAATGTGGTGCAAAAGATTTTTTAACTAAACCTTTTGATCAGTTAGAAGCGTTAATGCGTATTCATAATTTATTAGAAGTGCGTTTAATGCATAAGCGTATCAAAGAGCATAATATTAAATTAGAAGAACAAGTTGTTGAACGGACTAAAGAACTCTATGCGACCCGTCATGAAGTGATTCAGCGTTTAGGTTTAGCGGCGGAATATCGGGATAATGAAACGGGTAATCATATTATTCGCATGAGTTTATACGCTCAATTATTAGCGTTGGAATATGGCTTATCTGAAAGTGAGGCGGAGCTGATTTTAAATGCGGCACCGATGCATGATGTAGGTAAAATCGGTATTCCTGATAAGGTGCTTTTAAAGCCAGGAAAACTAGATGGTGAGGAGTGGGGCATAATGCAAAGCCATGTAAATATTGGCGGCGATATTTTGTCGGGCGATAACTCACCGTTAATGCAGATGGCAAAAGATATTGCCTTGCATCACCATGAGAAATGGGATGGTAGTGGCTATCCTTATGGCTTACAAGGCGAAGATATTCATTTGTCCGGACGACTTTGTGCGGTAGCGGATGTATTTGATGCGTTAGTTTCTGTCAGGCCTTATAAAAAATCATGGACAGTTGAAGATGCGTTGGCGTTGATTGAATCAGAGTCAGGCAAGCATTTTGACCCTGATATTGCGATGTTAATGCGGAAAATAATGCCTGATGTTGAAAAGATTATGGCGAAATATTCAGATGAGTAATTTGATTAAATTTCTTTTAGGATAAAACAATGAATGAAATGTACGGCGAAAAACATAGAGCATTACAGGATGAATTTGAGACTCGAAAATTAGCTGATCGTATGGAAGAGATTATTATTCAGCAAGAAATTGGTGATGAAGAGAAAGCTTTTATTGAAAGTCGTCCTATGTTTTTTCTCTCTACAGTTGATCAAAATGGCCAACCTACCGTGTCGTATAAAGGTGGGGCACCTGGATTTGTGAGAGTGGTAGATAAAACCACGCTTGCTTTCCCATCTTATGATGGTAATGGTATGTTTTATTCTATGGGTAATATTCAACAGACCGCGAAAGTGGGGCTTTTATTTCTTGATTTTGAAACACCACACCGTATACGTTTTCATGGTGAAGCTAGTGTTTCAAAAGACGATCCACTGATGGCTGACTTTAATGAAGCGGAAATGATTGTCCGCGTTAAATTATCAAAAATGTGGGTTAATTGTCCGCGATATATTCATAAATATGAATTAAAAGAATTATCACATTATGTGCCGGGGCAGAAGGAAAAAACCCCACTAGCAGGTTGGAAGCGTATAGATTTAATGCAGGATGTGTTGCCGCCAAAAGATAAGGGTCGCCCAGAAAAAGAAGGCGGGGTGATTACTATGGAAGAATGGGTCGATAACGTGCATAAAGGAAAAGGCTAATATTCAAAATACTAAGGCTCTTCACGTAACCGAATAAAAACAGCAAAGCGTGGAATTCCGCTATTGGTTAAGCCTTGATAGCGGAAGGTAATTGTACTACCAATAGCGGGTGGTTGTTCTCGTTCTTGATAACTAAAACCACTGCCGATAAAAAATATTTTACCTGTTTTACTTTTAACTTGAATCGCCCCCATTTTTCCTGAAAATTGCCCTTTTCCAGCACGATAACCAATGACCACCGCTTCAGCATCAGTAAATTTCTTTAATTTTAATAAATGATGACTGCGGCCATTTTGATAAATACCGGCCTTATGATGTAGCATTAAACCTTCGGCACCTTGCTCTGTTATGTCATCTAAATGCTGCATTAAATGGCTATTGGAGGGTAACTGAAATTGAGTAATCATTTGTAAATAGGGGGCGTGATTAGTTTGCATCATCTTAAGCATGGCTGCGACCCTATCATTAAAAT
>CAJVYO010000067.1 GCA_913009515.1 uncultured Methylococcaceae bacterium | reverse complement strand
CTAATCGATTCGCACCATGCACTGACACACATGCCGCTTCACCAATCGCCATTAAACCTTTGACTACTGCTTCAGGATTGCCGTCTTTTAAGGTAACTACTTCCGCTTTATAATTAGTCGGAATACCGCCCATATTATAATGAACCGTAGGGACGACAGGAATAGGTTCTTTAGTCACATCAACCCCTGCAAAAACACGGGCAGTTTCTGAAATTCCGGGTAAGCGTTCGTGGATAATTTTGGGATCTAAATGATCAATATGTAAATAAGCATGATCTTTTTCAGCACCGACACCACGTCCTGCATTGACTTCCATAGTAATGGCACGACTCACTACATCACGCGAGGCTAAATCTTTGGCACTCGGTGCATAATCCGCCATAAAAGGCTTGCCGTCAGCATTGGTTAAATACCCCCCTTCACCTCTTGCTCCTTCGGTAATTAAACAACCCGCCCCATAAATTCCAGTGGGATGAAATTGAATAAATTCCATATCTTGTAACGGTAATCCAGCACGCAATACCATGGCACTACCATCACCAGTTACGGTATGAGCTGAAGTACAGGAAAAATAACAACGCCCATAACCCCCCGTTGCCAAAATAACACTATGCCCTTTAAATAAATGCAAAGACCCATCGTCTAAGCACCATGCCAACACGCCACGGCATTCACCGTCTTGCATAATCAAATCAAGCACAATATATTCAATAAAAAACTCAGCTTCATGCTTAAGTGATTGTTGATATAAGGTATGTAAAATAGCATGACCGGTGACATCTGCTGCGGCACAAGTACGTTGTGCAGTGCCTTTTCCATAATGCGTGGTCATACCACCAAAGGCACGTTGATAAATTTTACCTTCTTCATTACGAGAAAAAGGCACGCCATAATGTTCTAATTCTAATACTGCGGGAATGGCTTCGCGACACATATATTCAATTGCATCTTGATCACCGAGCCAATCCGAACCTTTCACGGTATCGTACATATGCCAGCGCCAATCGTCTTCACCGCTATTACCTAATGCCGCACTAATGCCGCCCTGTGCTGCAACGGTATGACTGCGAGTCGGAAAGACTTTAGAAATACAGGCGGTTTTTAAACCTTTTTCAGCCATGCCAAACGTCGCACGCAAACCTGCACCACCTGCACCCACTACGACCACATCGTATTCATGCTCAATAATTTTATATTGTTCTTTCATTTTTTAACCTGCTGCAACGGCAATTTTCATTAATAACACCAATGAGCTAATCGCTCCTGCTAATCCTGCTAATTTAAGCAACCAAACTAAACTGATTTGCCAAAATTCTGCACTAACATAATCTTCAATCACAATTTGTAATCCTAATACAGCATGATAAAAACCAATGCACACCCAAGCTAATAATAGAGAGGCATTGACAGGATTCACTAACCATTGTTGCATATCATTAAAGGGTGCTGATAATAACTGTTTAATAAATAAAATCACCCAGAATGATAACGGAATAAGGGCAACTGCTGTTACGCGTTGCATCCACCAATGCATCGTACCACTTTTCGCAGAACCTAAACCTTGTGCTTTTGCTAATGCGGATTTATATGCCATCTTAATGCCCTAATTGTACAAATAAGAAACTTAATGCTGTAAAAGCCAATGCTCCAAACATTTCCAAAATAATATAGTAGTTCATCAGCACTTTATCAAAACCTGAGCCTACATCCCAAATTAAATGTCGTATGCCGTGACATAAATGAAAAAATAACGCATAGACCATTCCCCATACTAAAACTAACATCCACCATTGATTTAATAAGCTTTGCATCGTTTGGTAATCACTTTTGCCACCTGCAATCATCACTAAACTCACTACGAATAGTATTAACGCAAAGGTTAATGCAACACCCATCATGCGGTGCATAATCGATACTATCGCGGTAATCGGTAAGCGGTAAACTTGTAAATGCGGAGAAAGGGGACGCGTTCTTTGGGGCATAACAGCACCTAATCAGATGAAACAAATCAACATCATACCGTATTTATTCATGCTTATGCTATGCAATTTTGATTCTTTAAAAACCTAGTATTTTTCTATGTTTTAATAGCCCAAGCAACATCTACTGCCTGTTTGTTTTCTAAAACATCATGTACGCGAAATAGTTGTACGCCCTGCATAACACCCAATGCGGTTGTAACGGCTGTTGCCGTCACTAATTCTTGAGGCTCGTCAACCTGACATAAACTACCCATAAAACGCTTACGACTCGTGCCTAATAATACCGGATAACCTAAGGCAACGAACTCCTCTAAATGAGCCAATAAAGCCAAATTATCTTCGCGACGCTTACCAAAACCAATGCCAACATCAATACCAATATTATGTTTAGCAATACCCATTGATAAGGCAATCTCAATCCGTTGCTGTAAGTGATTTTTTACTTCAGCTACCACATCATCATAATAAGGAGCGTCCTGCATCGTTTGCGGATTACCTTGAATATGCATCAGAATAATAGGCACATTACGTTTAGCGGCTAAGGTGAAAATAGCGTCATCTTGCAAACCTGCTGAAATATCATTAATAATCGTTGCTCCAGCATTTAATGCCGCTTCTGCAACAATACTTAAGGTGGTATCAATACTAATTGCAACAGAACTAGAAACTTGCTTACGAATAGCTTTAATAACAGGCACCACGCGTTTGATTTGTTCTGCCGCACTGACTGATTTAGAATTAGGACGCGTTGATTCTCCACCAATATCGATAATATCAACGTTTTGATTAACCATTAACTGAGCTTGTATCACAGCGGTTGCTACTTCAGAAAATTTGCCACCATCTGAAAAACTATCAGGCGTTACATTTAAAATGCCCATGACAAGTGGTTTTGTTATTTGATTAAATAAATTCATGGTTAATTGTGATTTTTTGTAGAGATTCTAACATTGATAATCAGTCCTAAATTCACATTTTTCGTCTAATATGTAACGAATAACTGTTTTTTAAAAATGAACAACATTAAAGGAATTATATCATCACAAAAAATGATAAAAAATATTACAACTGAGAAGGGTAAAAATAGATTATTGATAATAAAGCTGAATAACGTTTGAATGTAACAGGTGACACAATGGGGTGAACGACGGGGTTTGAACCCGCGACAACCGGAATCACAATCCGGGGCTCTACCAACTGAGCTACGCTCACCATAGGTGGTGTTTTTTAGAATGGTACGCTTGACAGGAGTCGAACCTGTGACCCTCGGCTTAGAAGGCCGATGCTCTATCCAGCTGAGCTACAAGCGCAAATCTTGGTCGGGGTAGAGGGATTCGAACCCCCGACATCCTGCTCCCAAAGCAGGCGCGCTACCAAACTGCGCTATACCCCGAACTAACTCCTCTAGCCATCCGCCTGAATAAAAGCAAATAACTGTAAAGATTCGGATATTATAGCTCTTAATTAATAAACGTCAATATAATTTTATAATTTATTTTTAACAGCCTGATAAATTTCTTCTGTCATTATCTCAGAGCCTGCCAAAATAATGTCTAAGTCTGCTAACGCTTTTTCAGAAAAAGTCTTATCTTTTAAGCTATTAGTATTAATATAGACATTTAATGCCGCACTTTTTAGTCCTGCATAAGCGGACATTACACCCACGCCTGCATCACTAATAACATTTAAATTACCTTTTTCAGCCGCTTCTTTACATAAAATAATGGCATCAGCACAGGATTTTGCACACTTTAACGGCACTAAAGTCGCGGTTTTTAAAGCCTCTTGAATACATTCACTACGCTTTGATTTCTCTGCATCAGTATTTTTAGGCAACCCATAAGCCGCCATGAGTGCATCAAATGCATTAACATCGGCACGAATCATATTCATCAATTCAACACGCAGTGCTTCCGATTTCGTTAACAACTGCCGCATATCACTTTCAACCGCTTCGTATCCAGCTTTGCCAATAGTTAAGTTGCACATCATGCTTGTCAATGCGGCTGCTTGAGCCCCCATTAGTGCCGCAGCACTACCACCACCAGGCGTTGCAGATTTACCCGCTAGCTCAGCTAAAAATAGTTCAATTGATTTATCTTTTATATCTGTCACAAATTACCCTTCACGTCGCCATGTTGTTGCTGTCGCTGAATCTTCCAGCACAATACCCAGTGCATTTAAATCATCACGTATTTTATCGGCTAACGCCCAATCTTTATTTTCCTTCGCTTCCACACGCTGCTGAATAAAAACATCGATGTCTTCTGCACTTAATGCATTATCATCACTATTCATATCATCGCCCTGAAGAAAATCATCGGGATCATCTTGTAAAATACCTAATACATTAGACAGTTCAACTAACTCGCCGGCTAATTGCTCTGCTAAAACGGGATCATTATCTTTTAATTTATTCAATTCTCTGGCCATATCAAATAAAACTGCAACGGCAACTGCCGTGTTAAAATCATCGTCCATTGCCTGCTGAAAACGAGTACTATAGTCCGTTGGAGTACTCTCACATACTTTTTCAATTCCTCGTAAAGCCATATAAAGCCGTGTTAAGGCAATACCTGCTTCATTTAAATGTTCGTCTGAATAATTTAATGGACTGCGATAATGACTTGATAAAATGAAAAATCGAATCACTTCGGCTCGATACTGTGTCATCACATCTCGAATCGTAAAAAAATTATCGAGTGATTTTGACATCTTTTCTTCATTAATACGCACAAATCCATTATGCATCCATACATTTACAAACTTTTTACCTGATGCACCTTCAGATTGAGCGATTTCATTTTCATGATGCGGAAACTGTAAATCCATTCCCCCGCCATGAATATCAAAATGTTCGCCTAAGCAGTTTTTTGACATCGCAGAACATTCAATATGCCAACCAGGACGACCTTTTCCCCAAGGAGAATCCCAAGAAGGCTCATCTTCTTTTGCTTTTTTCCACAAAACAAAATCAAAAGGATTGCGTTTAGCTAAATCCACATCAACCCTTTCACCTGCCTGTAACTCATCGAGTTTTTTACCTGATAATGCCCCATATTGCGGAAATTTATCAACAGCATAAAAAACATCGCCATTACTACCTATATACGCTAATTGTTTATCAACTAAAGTGCTAATCATCTCAATCATATCATTCATTGATTGAGTCGCTCTTGGCTCTACATCAGGTGGCAACACCGATAATGCTTTTTCATCTTCATGCATTGCCTCAATAAAACGCTGCGTTAAATCTGAAAAATCTTCGCCATTATCGTGGGCTCTTTTTATAATCTTATCGTCTATATCGGTAACATTACGCACATACTTTAATTTAAATCCTGAATATCTTAAATAACGTGCGACAACATCAAATGCAACCATGACCCGGGCATGACCTATATGACAATAATCATAAACCGTCATACCGCAGACATACATGCCTACTTCACCTTCAACAATTGGCTTAAATATTTCTTTTTTTCGGCTCAAGGTATTATAAATTTTTAACATAGCACTCAGATAATCATAAAGGTTATTCGCCTACAACAAAATAATCGCAGCGAAGTTATTCAATAATTTTCCTGTATTAAAGCTTTTCTTTCAAGATAAAAACACATAGAATTTATGATTTGCATCTCTATAGAGAAAATAACATGCGTTCATTCATCCTTTTTTTGATGCTTTTCATGCAATCTAACTTTGCTTTTTCCGCGGAAAACATTATGTCAGACACACACACACACGTTAAATTTCATACCAATCTTGGTGATTTCATTGTCGAATTAGACGCTGAAAAAGCCCCTAATACCGTTAAAAATTTCTTAACCTATGTTAATGAAGGTTTTTATAATGGCACTATTTTTCATCGCGTTATTCCAGGATTTATGGCTCAAGGCGGTGGCTTTGACGAAGATTTCAAAGAAAAAGATAATAATGAAAATATTGAAAATGAAGCCGATAATGGCTTAAAGAATGAGCGTGGCACACTGGCTATGGCTCGCACTAATGACCCACATTCTGCAACCTCACAATTCTTTATCAACTATAAAAATAATAGCTTTTTAAATCACAGTGCTAAAAATTCTAGCGGCTGGGGCTATGCTGTCTTTGCTAAAGTGATTGAAGGTATGGATATTGTTGATGAAATGGAAAATCAAAAAACCGGCAGCCATAATGGCCATCAAGATGTGCCAAAAACTAATATCGTGATTGAAACGGCTGAAGCTTTCACTAAATAAACGCTCTATTAAAAACGACTTATGTATTGACTAATGAGTCGTTTTCACTCACTTATGAAAAATGAAATCCTGTTTATTTCTGACCTACACCTCACCATTGAACGCCCAGAAATCACCAAAAAATTTATTCACTTTTTAACCCATCGAGCCTCTAAAGCACATTCACTGTATATTTTAGGTGATTTATTTGATTCATGGATTGGTGATGATGACTTTAGTCCCCCTATTAAAACCGTTAAACAACATTTAAAAAATTTAGTCGAGCAAGGTACCCAAATATTTTATATTCATGGTAACCGTGATTTCTTAATTGGACAAAAGTTTAGCCAAGAATCAGGCGTCATATTACTTGATGAATATAGTGTGATTAATTTATACGGTGTAGAGACCTTATTAACGCATGGTGATTTATTATGTACTGATGACATTGATTACCAAGCCTTTCGCATTAAATCTCGCAGCCAAGCATGGAAAAATAACGTATTAACTAAACCGCTATTTTTGAGATTATTAGTCGCTAGATGGTATCGTTTACGCAGTTTTCTGCATAAACGTAAAAAATCAAATACCATTATGGATGTTAATCAACAAAGCGTTGAAAATATAATGCACCAACATCAAACATTGCGTTTAATACACGGGCATACGCATCGACAAGCGATTCATGATTTAGACATTAAAGGGAAAGCAGCACAACGCTTTGTATTGCCTGAATGGAAAAAAGAAAGTGCAGGCGTACTATGTTGGGAAAAAAGTGGTTATCACTTAGAAAGTCTTTAGAAAAATTTAATTAACTAAAATTTTATCGCCATTTAATAGACTATAAACAGACAAACAGCCTTCACAACAAAAACTTTTATGCCCTTCTATAGTTTGTACAGAAAAGTGCTCGACCTCAATCGCCAAACTACATAAACTGCACTTACTCGCAGGTTCAATCATAATTGTTACCATTTTTTTTGCGGAGTCTAGACTCATACCACTGCATAAAGTACCCCACCGCTGGGTATTTCCCTGTACGCAAATAAAATAATGTGTATTCACTGTTAATATTAGCTTTAAAAAGTTGCTTGGCCTCCACTGTACCACAAAACAACAATTGGTCGTCTATTTTTATTTTATAATCATCAGTAGGCAAAATAATTTCTTGATCTCCCGATTTAATCACAAAGGGGACTAAATCCAGCGCTTTATCTGTATAACGTGAATCTTTAATAATATCGCCTAAAAAAATAGTATGCCCTGCTTCTAAGCAATTAACTAATTCCAACCCTTCACTACGATTAAAATTAACAGTGACTAAAAAAGGCTTTTTATGTCCTAAACGCTGTTTTAAACGTGTAATTAAGGCCTCTAATATCTGATCTCTTCCCGCATCTTTTGCCAGTAAATAGATGAAAAAATGCTTCAATAAAGGGGCAATTAACAATAATAAAATTTTTCTCGCCGTCACTAAAGTAGGCTGCATCACCATATTGGCATTCGCAATATTAAAGGCAATTTCATTTTGATGACTATTTTGCCGCACAATCGTAAATAAATCGTCATTCAAGCGGCGGGCATTTAATAACACACTTAAATTTTGCCCATCATCATCGGCTGCCGCCAATAATCCCACCGCATGATCTATACCCGCATCTTTTAAGGTTTTAGCACATGCACGCCCTTCAATATAAGTTTCAATTTCTTCATCTCGACGACGCGAATGCGGGTCGATAACCGCTGTATTAATATGATTTAAATTCAAAGCATGATTGGCTTCCATACCCATGCGTCCATAACCACAAATAATCCAATGCCCTATCGGTGGCTGCTCATAAACCTCAAGCGATGCTCCTCGACTACCTACCAACCAATTATTTAACGCATAAAAGGCAGGTTTATTAATGCAGGCATTTAACACCTTCGCAAAGGTTTTAAAGGGGTCCACAATATGTATTTCCCCGCCTAATGTCGCCAAAGTATCCTCTACCTCATGAGCCTTAGACATGGTGATAATACA
>CAJVYO010000066.1 GCA_913009515.1 uncultured Methylococcaceae bacterium | reverse complement strand
GATTGTCAGAGCTAAAATGCTCAATATTCCGGTTATTTTAGGCTCTGCAACCCCTTCTTTAGAAAGTCTTTATAATGTTCAACAGCAACGCTATCAACATTTAAAACTCCCCTATCGTACCGGTGTCGCAATTCCGCCTGATTTAGCATTACTTGATATTCGCGGCACTAAATTACAAGAAGGACTCTCTCCACGACTAATTAAGCACATCAAACAAACCCTAGCAAAACAAGAACAAGTGTTAATCTTTCTCAATCGGCGTGGCTTTGCCCCTACGCTTATTTGTCATGATTGTGGTTGGATAGCACGTTGTGAAAACTGCGATAGCAATTTAGTGATTCATCAACATTTGAAAAAGTTACGCTGTCATCACTGTGAACATGAACAAGCCTTACCGCATCAATGCCCCCCTTGCCAAAGCTATGAATTAAAACCGTTAGGGCTAGGAACTGAACGAGTTGAGCAAACCCTGCAACAGTTATTTTCAGAACATACGATTATTCGTCTCGACCGTGATACTACGCAAAGAAAAGGCAGTTTAGAGCAACATTTACACGCTATTAATAGCGGGCAAGTTGATATTATTTTAGGCACGCAAATGTTGGCTAAAGGCCATCATTTTCCTAATGTCACCTTAGTAGTTCTATTAGAAATTGACCAAGGCTTATTTAGTATTGATTTTCATGCCGCTGAAAAATTAGCCCAACTGATAATTCAAGTCGCAGGGCGAGCAGGACGGGCAGAAAAAAAAGGCCGCGTACTGATGCAAACCCGACAACCCGAACATCCACTATTAAATACCTTAATCCATCAAAGTTATGCTATTTTTGCACAACAAGCCTTACAAGAACGCCAAGCCGCACAACTTCCGCCTTACAGTTACCAAGCTTTCTTTAGAGCCCATTGCCATGATGCTCAACTCGCTCAGGATTTGCTAAATCAAATCGTCGCTTTTATTCAACCCTTAAATACCGATATTCTTGTGTTAGGCCCTGTCCCTGCCCCTATGGCAAAACGGGCAGCACAATTTCACTATCAACTATTATTACAGCACACACAACGTCCCGCATTACATCAATTATTACATCAATTAATCCCTTATATTCATAGCTTAAAAAAATCCTATAAATTACGTTGGTCATTAGATATAGATCCTATTGATTTATATTAAATATATCATCAACCATTAAGTCGATTGATAAGAATTAGTGTAAAATCTCCCCTAATATATACCTTTAAGGAACAAAGTTATGAGCTGGCCTCAAAATATTTTGGATAAATTCACTTCATCAGATAAAACAGAAACAACAGCGAATAGCACTTCAAAGGAAACATCAGACGATCAATTGGCACCGACACCAACTCAGCCAAGCTCTGAAAAAACAGGTCATTTAGAAAATAATGCAAAAATACAAACATTAATTCCCTTGCGAAATTTAGAGTCAGAAACTTTCTCGTATTTACCGCATAAATTTCTTAGTTATCCTGCTGAATCAACTGTTTTTATCAAAGATCAACCCTCTGATTATTTATATTATTTGTGGCAAGGCTCTATTGCCTTAAAAAATGAAGGCCATGATGATATTCTTATTGACGATAAAAATGTGCGCTCTAACTTTCCATTAAGTAGCGGTGAATTATATGGCACCACCGCAACTACCCTGTCTAATACCTTGATTTTAACCGTTTCAAAAAATGTTCCTCAGTTAATTGCAGAGCAGCAAGATATTGAAAATTTTGATATAGACATTAACCTACCTAAAAATCTCAAACAACAAGCATTCTTCAAAGATTTTATTCATAATTATCAGGAAAACACATTAATACTTCCGTCATTACCTGATATTGCATTGAAATTACGTCAGGCAATGAAAAATGAGATCGGCGTTGATAGTGCAGTCAAAATCATTCAACTTGACCCTGCGATGACGGCGAAACTCATTCAAATTGCCAATAGCCCGCTGTACTCACCGATTAATCCTATTACTAACTGTCAGGATGCCGTTTCTCGGTTGGGTTTATCAACCACCCGAAATTTAGTAATGAGCCTAGGCTTAAAACAGCTTTTTAAATGTCAGGATGCAAAGATTAGTGCCGCCATGCATAAAGTATGGAAACGCAGTTTATATATATCCAGCTTAAGTACTATCTTAGCTGAAGAAGTAGGTTCTATAAATCCAGATGATGCTCTATTAGCAGGCCTGCTCTGTGATATTGGTATCGTCCCCTTACTCAGTTTTGCAGCAGACTATCAGGGCGAACAACCTAGCTTAACCGATATAAAACAAGCCATACCTTATTTTAGAGCTCCATTAGGGCAATTATTATTAACTCAATTAGGCTTTGCTGAAGAATTAACTCAAATGCCCTTTCAATCTGAAAACTGGTATTATCAACACGAAGACTCGCAACTTAATTTAATTGAAATTGTTATTCTAGCTAAATTACATAGTTATTTTGGGCTAAAAGAAGCTGATAACCTTCCTTGCATCAATACTATTCCCGCTTATTCAAAACTACCGGATAATCAACTAAGCTCTGATTTATCCCTCAGTATTTTACGTCAAGCAAATAAACGTATTAAAATGTTGATGGCTGAGCTTTCCTAATAGGTATTAGTTCACCTTAATCTTACTTACAGCTGTAATGTTATTCAGCATTACCTGTCTTAATCCTTTAAAATAATCGAATTATGAGCTGGTCTATTAATCTTTTAAAAAAAGTTACCTCTTCAGGAGATGAACCTAGTCGTTCTGCGCCTATTAATATAAAAGCACTTTCAAAAAAAATAGACTCGTTAAAATGTACCAAACCTAGCTCAGAAAAAACAGGCAATTTAGATAATGAACAAATTCGTAAACTGATTCCATTACGCAATTTAGACTTTGATACCTTTTCTTATCTACCGCATAAATTCCTGACTTACCCTTCTCAATCTATTGTTTTTATTCGCAATAAACCCTCAAAATATATTTATTATCTCCTAAAGGGCAGTATTAATCTAAGCACCGAAGGTAATGAAGGCCTGCTTATTCATGGCTCCACAACACGAGCGACCTATCCATTAAGCAGCGGTTCAAAATATGGAGCAACCGCGGTCACACAGTCTGAATCACTCATTCTTGCTATATCACCTGATGTGACACGACTGTTAACAGAAAAAAATACGGATGAAGAAGAAAGTTTTGAATTTTTTAATATTGAATTGCCCAATGAAATTAATAATCTAGAATTTTTTCAAGACTTTATTGAAACCTATTTACATAATCAGTTAAAACTACCATCGTTACCGCACATTGCCATGAAACTCCGCTCGGCGATGCAGGAAGAAATTTCAATTGAAAAGGCCGTTGATATTATCCAAGTCGATCACGCCATGACCGCAAAACTAATTCAAATTTCAAATAGCCCGCTGTATATGCCAATCAGTCCTATTAATAATTGTCATGATGCTATTTCAATGCTGGGACTGGATGCCACCCGTAATATCGTAGTTAGTTTAAGCTTAAAACAACTCTTTGAAAGTGATGATAAATTCATTATGGATATGATGAAACAACTCTGGAAAAATAGTTTATATATTTCCAGTTTGGCGTTTATTCTCGCAGAAGAAACTAAAACCGTAGACCCAGATGATGCGTTAGTGGCAGGCCTTATGTGTGATATTGGCATTATTCCACTACTTACCTTTGCCTCAAATTATCAAGGACGCAAACCCAGCGCCCGAGAATTAAAAATAGCCATCCCCTATTTCAGACAACCTATCGGCGAGTTATTACTCAATAATTTAGAGCTGCCGCAACAACTGGTACAAATTCCACGTTATGCCGAAGATTGGTATTATGATAATCCTCAAAAAGATATTAATTTAATTGATGTGGTTATTTTAGCGAAATTACACAGTTATTTTGGGCAAAAAGAAGCTGATTCTTTACCATGTATCAATACTATCCCTGCCTATGCCAAACTTGAAAAAAATAAACTGAGTTCTGATTTATCGCTAACACTATTACGACGGGCAAAACTACGTATTAATAGTATTATGTCCGAGTTATCATGATAAATACTACCAATCGCTATTTTTATAATGTTTCAATGCTTGAGAGTCTATTTTTATGAGTTGGTTTAATAATATTGTTACAAAATTCTTTCCGCCCAAAAAAGAATCACAGAAAAAACGAACGACTAAAAAAACACCCAATAAAGAAGCCCCCTTAGTCTTATCTAAGCCCAGCTCAATAAAAAAAGGTAAATTAAAATTTGATAAAATACAAGGCTTAATCCCTTTACGTAATTTAGATCCTGAATTTTTTGACTACCTTGCTCAACGCTTTTTAAGTTACGAAACAGGTGATACCATTTTTATCGCCAATGACTCCGTTGAATATACCTATTATATCGTACGTGGAGCCGTAAAATTAAAAGTCAAAGATTGTAAAGATACTTATATTAAAGCCGGTTCTCTACAAGCGACCTTCCCTTTAAATAGTGGCCCCCGATACAGTGCCACTGCTATTGCCGACACCCCTGTTTTAATTTTAGAGATTGCCAGTAATCTCACCCGTCTGTGGACAGAAAAAAATGAAGATAAATTACATAATTTAGAAATCGTTGATATTAATCTTCCCCCTCCCTTCGTGCAAGATGCTTTTTTTCTCAACTTTACGGAATGCTATTACCATAACCAATTAAAATTACCCACCTTACCGGGCGTGGCATTAAAATTACGTGCAGCAATGAAAGATGAAATTGGCACCCATGAAGCCGTTGATATCATCCAAACAGATAACGTCATCACCGCTAAACTGGTTAAAGTCTCCAATAGCCCGCTTTATTCACCACTCACCTCGATTAATAGCTGTCACGATGCCATTACCCGCCTAGGTTTATCTGCTACGCGTAATTTAGTGATGAGTTTAGCCTTAAAAGAACTCTTTCATAGCCCGAATAAACAACTCATGTCGCTCATGACGCAGTTATGGAAAAATAGCTTATATGTCTCCAGTTTAAGCTTCATTCTTGCTGAAGGCACTGATATTAACCCTGACGATGCCCTACTCGCTGGCTTAATGTGTGATATTGGTTTTATTCCTTTAATCAACTTTGCCTCAGAATACACTGAAGCACCCTTACCTGAATTAGCCACCCTACAAGATTCTTTTCCGCATTTTCGTGCCCCTGTCGGACAATTGCTATTGCAATCACTAGGCTTTTCAGAGGAACTAACAACTATTCCTTACTATGCAGAAGATTGGTATTATGATGATGGTAAAAAAGAAATGGGCTTAATTGATATTGTGATATTAGCTAAGTTGCACAGTTATTTTGGCACGCCTAAAGCAGATAGCCTGCCCGTTATTCATAAAATTCCCGCGTTTGCTAAATTAAAACATACCAATCTAACCGCTGATTTATCCTTAGACCTTTTACATAAAGCAAAACAGCGTGTTAGACAAATTATGGGCGAATTTTCTTAAACACGCTTTATACCGCTCACCCACATTTCTCACATAAAATCATAACTATGACTAATCCGCTATTAAGTTCCGCTGAATTACCCTTATTTTCAGCCATAAAACCTGAACATATTGAACCCGCTATTGAGTCATTATTAGCAGAAGCCCGTCATGGCGTTGAGCAGCTACTGGATAATAATACCGACTATACATGGGACAATCTCATTGACCCGATTGATGACCTCGAAGATAAAATAAATAAAGCATGGTCGCCTGTCAGTCACATGAATTCAGTGGTTAATAATGATGAGCTACGTGATGCGTATAATGCTTGTTTGCCTAAACTCAGTGAATATTCAACTGAAATGGGACAAAATAAAGCACTGTTTAACGCCTATCAAGCGATTGCAACGAGTCCAGCCTATCAAGACTTAAGCACTGCCCAACAAAAAATCATCCAAAATTCATTACGCAGCTTTCGTTTATCAGGGATTGATTTAGCACCCGAGCAACAGTCCCGCTATAAAGAAATTAGTTTAGAACTATCATCACTCGCTAGTCATTACGAAGAAAATGTTTTAGATGCGACCAATGCTTGGCAAAAACTAATTAGTAAAAAAAGTAATTTAGACGGCTTACCCGATGCCGCTTTGCAACAGGCCAAACAAACCGCTGAACAAGAAGGAAAACAAGGCTGGTTACTGAGTTTGCAATTTCCCTGCTATATTGCAGTCATGACCTATGCCGATAATCGTCAACTACGGGCTGATATGTACAAAGCCTTTTCCACACGCGGCTCTGAACTCGGTGAAAATCCAGATTGGGATAATAGCCAAATCATGGAAGACACCTTAGCCTTACGCCATGAAAAAGCCCAATTGCTCGGTTTTAAAAGCTATGCGGAATTATCTCTAGCAACCAAAATGGCAAATACACCTCAAGATGTCACTGATTTTCTAGAACAGCTCGCCGAAAAATCACTCCCTCAAGCCAAGCAAGATTTAACTGAATTACAAGCCTTTGCAGAAACTCATCATGCCATTAAAAATTTACAACCTTGGGATATTGGCTATTATTCAGAAAAAATGCGGCAACATGCCTATGATTTATCACAGGAAGAAGTGAAACAATATTTTCCTGCTCCACAGGTTTTATCCGGCTTATTTGCAGTGGTCGAAAAATTATATGGCTTGCAAATCAACGAAATCACCGATGTTGATACTTGGCATGATGATGTGCGTTTTTTTCAAATCAACGACAAAGACAATCAAGTACGCGGTAAATTCTATATTGATTTATATGCACGCCCACATAAACGCGGCGGTGCATGGATGGATGATTGTGTGGGCCGTAAAAAAACAGCCGCTGGCATTCAAATTCCCGTTGCCTATTTAACCTGTAATTTTACCGCCCCTATTGATAATAAACCTGCTCTACTCACCCACGATGAAGTATTGACCCTATTTCATGAATTTGGTCATGGCTTGCAGCATATGCTGACTAAAGTAGATTATTTGGGTGTTTCAGGGATTAATGGCGTTGAATGGGATGCGGTAGAATTACCGAGTCAATTTATGGAAAACTGGTGCTGGGAAAAACCAGCCTTAGATTTATTTTCCAGCCATTATGAAACCGGTGAAGCCTTGCCTGATGCCTTATTTGAAAAAATGCTCGCTGCAAAGAATTTTCAAGCAGGTATGTTGATGGTCAGACAACTTGAATTTAGCCTATTTGATTTTGCTATTCACCAACAATACACCCCTGAAAAAGGCGCCTGTATTTATGACATTTTAAGTACTATTCGCGAACAAGTTTCCGTGATGATTCCACCAGCGTTTAATCGCTTCCCGCATAGCTTTTCGCATATTTTTGCAGGCGGTTATGCGGCGGGTTATTACAGTTATAAATGGGCTGAAGTCTTATCCAGCGATGCCTTTTCATTATTTGAAGAACAAGGCATTTTTAATCAAACCACGGGGCATGCCTTTTTAAGAAATATCCTTGAAACCGGTGGCAGCGCTGATGCCATGGAATTATTTATTAATTTTCGCGGACGTGAACCCAATATTGATGCCTTATTAAGGCATTGTGGTATTTCACATTAAGGAACTTTAATATGCCAACCATTGCAATTTTTTATGGTATCCGAATTATGATGTATTTTTATGATTCAGGAAAACATAACTTGCCACATATTCATGTCGAATATCAAGATGATGAAGCTGTATTTTCAATTGAAGATGCCAATATTATTTCAGGAAATTTACCACGTAAACAAAAAAGATTAGTACAAGCTTGGATTGAATTACATCAGGAATCGTTAATCATTGACTGGAACCTTGCCATATCAGGTCAAGAACCTTTAAAAATTGAACCATTACGATAATAATGCGATTAATTAAAGTAGAACCTAAAGAACATTATATTTTACGTGTTTTTTTAGATGATAATTCTATTATTGATTTTAATGTCAAAACAGAAATAGAACAGATTCCATGTTATCAGCCGCTTTATAATAAGGCTTTATTTAATAAGGTAAAATTTAAAAATAAACGTGTTTATTGGAATGAACAATATGATTTCCACTTGGATCAAATTTTAAATAAAGGACAGCTTATCCATGAATAGACCAAATTTTTTAATTACCTCCTGCTTGTAATTTTTATATTTTATAACATGAAGATAATGGCACGATGAGACAATTTATCGTCACCTGAATTTAAAAAAATAATCATAAGAAAAACATGAAATACAAAGATTTAAGAGATTTTATTGATCAACTCGAAAAACAGGGACAACTCAAAC
>CAJVYO010000065.1 GCA_913009515.1 uncultured Methylococcaceae bacterium | reverse complement strand
TCAGGATGTGATGATTGAAGATGGTGATGAATTATTTATTCCTGCATACAGTAAAGTAGTCACCGTTATGGGGCATGTACAAGTACCAAGTTCATTTATTTTCGATACCTCGATGAATTTTGAAGAGTATATTAATCAGGCAGGCGGTGTTTTACAACAATCTGATGAAGATCGTATTTATGTAATTCGTGCCAATGGTTCGGTAATGTTGCCGAATAATTCAGCGTGGTTTAGCCGTAGTGATAAGCCATTAGAAGCGGGTGATACCATTATTGTGCCGATTGATACAAATTATTCAGATCCTTTGGATACACTAACATCGGGTACGCAGATTCTTTACCAATTGGGCGTAGCATATACTGCTATCAGCCGTTAAGTTTTGGGAATAGTATGACAAATCAACAAGAATATCCAATACGCCCTGCTGCTTATGAAATGATTGAGGAGGATGAAATTGACCTGCGTGAATTATGGCAGGTGATTTGGTCGGGAAAATGGACGATTATTTTCGTAACGTTTTTATTTGCTGCAGCTTCAGTGAGCTATGCGATTTTACAACCTAATCAGTATAAATCTGAAGTATTACTGTCGCCTAGCTCGTCATCAGGTGGTGGAGGCTTAGGACAGATGGCTGGTTTAGCAGCTATGGCTGGGATTAATATTGGTGGCGGCGGTGAAGTAGATAAATCTCAGCTCGCTTTAGCAACCTTGCAATCACGAGATTTTTTAACTAAATTTATTAATCGTCATCAGTTAACAGTCCCTATTTTTGCGGGTAAAAAATGGGATATTAATAGCGGTGAATTGGAACTGGATGTAGAGGTGTATGACTCCGCGAATAAAAAATGGTTGAGAGAAGTTGAAGCACCGAAAAAACCAGAACCTAGTGATTGGGAAAAATTTAAAGAATTTTCACCCATGGTGGCAGTGAGTGAAGATAAGAAAACCGGTTTGATTACGTTGTCAGTAGAGTTTTTGTCACCAGTTATGGCAAAGCAATGGCTTGAACTCTTGGTTAAAGATATTAATTTGCAATATCAAGAGCAAGATTATAAAAAAGCAACGAAAAATATTGGATATTTAACGAAAAAGTTAAAGCAAACCAGTATTACCGATATGCAGAATGTATTTTTTAGTTTGATTGAAGAGCAGATGAAAACTAAAATGTTAGCTCAATTAGATGATGAATATGTATTTAAAGTGATTGATCCTGCGGTTATTCCTGAAGAAAAAAGCAAACCAAAACGAGCACTTATTGCTGTTGTCGGGACGATAACAGGTGGTATGTTGGGGATATTTTTAGTGTTTATTTTAAATTTTTCTCGATCTGATGAAGATGAAATAATAAAGGAATAATATTTTAGGTTATAGAGACGTATAAATAGAAACGTCTCTTTTTTGAAACCTATTTTTCTATATCCAATAACGGCACATGATAACTTTTTAATATAGCATTAATCTCAGCTTGATTCTCTTTAATGAGTTGATTGAGCTGATTTTTACGTTGTTTATCGGGATAGCGAACCCCCATCGCCATGCCATAATCAAATTTCATATTTAATGATGATTTCATAGGCAATGATTTATAGGCAGTAGGGTTGCGAGATATAATATGACCTGCCATCGGTCCCCATAAAATAACCATATCAATATCACCTTTTTGTAAGGCTTGTTCCATTAGCATGGCGGTGTTATTTTCATTATCTCCGGTCATGGTTTGATAAGGCACGCCTTGATCTAATAAGCCGCTATTTTGTAACCAAGCCGTACCGGGCCCACGATCAAACATTGCAATTTTCAGTGATGCTTGTTTGGCTAGAGGTAGTGAACGTAATTGTTCTGGAATAGTAATGTTGTCCCAGCCTCTTCCTTTAGCGATTAATAATACATAAGTAGACTGATAATAGCTGTTAGTTGTTGCTGTGAAATCAAATCCTGCGGGTACGCCCATAATGACATCGCATTTGAATTGATCACTATTTTCATCTATTTTTGATTTTAAGGTATTACGAACAAAACCAATGCGTTGTGGAAACCAATAATATTCTAATTCTTGATTCAGTTTTTTAGCAAAAAGAGTCGCTATTTTATTTTCAAAGCCATCTTGTTTTTTGCTGGAATAGGGAGGATTGAGCGGGTCAGCACAGACTCTAAATTTTTCAGCGGCGTGTATGGATGAACTACTCGCTAAAATAAGTGCCGAGGCGGTGATTTTTAATATATTCAATAAAGGCATGTTATAGGCTGTTGGTTTGCATAATATAGAAACAAAAAAGCCCCGACTAAATTAAATTCAGTCGAGGCTTTTTTAGCTAAATAAATCTAAAAATAGATCGATTTATTTACCAGGTAGTGCAAATACTGTAAATACGCCACCTAATTTAGTGAACGAACTTAAAGCTCTGTATGCAACTACTGATCCTAGGCCTTCGCTATCAGAAGCTGATGTACCATCATCAAGTCCTGCTGCGATACCGATACCAGCCCAGCCGCCGATACCTGAAAGTACACCAACGTATTGCTTGCCTTTGTAAGACCAAGTATTGACGTTACCGATGATGCCTGAAGGTGTTTTGAATTTATACAATTCTTTACCTGTTTTAGCATCAACTGCTTTTAAGTAACCTTCAAGTGTACCGTAGAATACTACGCCACCAGCGGTTGCAACCGATCCAGACCAAACAGAGAATTTTTCTTTGTTAGACCAAACGATTTTACCCGTTGTTGCATCCCAAGCCGTAAACTGACCTAAGTTGGTAGAACCATCTTTTTTACCAGTCATCACATCACCACCAGCAGGCATCATGGTTAGTGTTGCACCAACGTATGGTTGTCCAGCTGTGTAAGAAACTTCAAATGGTTCGTAGTCCATGCAAAGATGATTTGCAGAGATGTAGAACATTTTAGTTTGTGGCGAGTAAGAAACAGGTTGTTGGTTTTTAGACCCTAACGCAGCTGGACAAACGCCGGCTGTGTTTTCATCTTCACCATTTTGCTCTGTACTGTATTTAGAGACAACTTGTGGGCGACCTGATTTCAGATCAACATGAGATGCCCAGTTGACTGTTTTATCAAATGTTTCAGCAACCAGCAATTCACCTGTCACACGGTCTAAGGTATAACCAAAACCATTACGGTCAAAATGCACCAATGTTTGACGCATTTTGCCATTAATTTTTTGATCAGTTAATACCGTTTCGTTGATACCATCAAAATCCCACTCATCATGTGGTGTCATTTGGTATACCCATTTAACTTCACCGGTATCCGCATCACGTGCCCATAAAGACATAGACCACTTGTTGTCACCAGGACGTTGTACTGGATTCCAAGTAGAAGGGTTACCCGAACCGTAATACACTAGGTTTAATTTAGGGTCATAAGAATACCAGCCCCAAGTTGTTCCGCCACCGATTTTCCATTGGTCGCCTTCCCAAGAACTGGTTCCTGAGTTTTTACCCAATTTAGTGACTTTACCATCTTCCCAAGTTGTTGAGCTTCCAGGTTTAATTAGCGTGTCGCCATCTGGCCCCATGCTGTAACCTTTCCATGCTAACTCACCTGTTTTGATGTCATAGGCCGCTAAGAAACCACGTACACCAAACTCACCACCCGCAATACCGGTTAAGACTTTGTCTTTAACCACTAAAGGTGCTTGTGTATTAGTCATACCTAATTTAGGATCACCGTTTTGTACACTCCAAACACGTTGACCTGTTTTAGCATCTAGTGCCGTTAAAACAGTATCTGATTGTTGTAGGAAAATTTTACCATCACCGTAAGCTAAACCACGGTTAACGGTATCACAACACATAACAGGAATTGTTACATCCGCATCCATAGAAGGCGTGTATTCCCAAATAACAGATTTAGTTTCTTGGTCTAATGCATAAACTGTATTAGGGAAAGGCGTATGAATGTAAATAACATCACCAATTACTAATGGTCCACCTTCGTGTCCACGTAATACACCTGTTGAAAAAGACCATGCTGGTTGCAGGTTTTTAACGTTTTTAGCATTAATTTGATCAAGTTTACTATAGCGTGTTCCTGCATAGTTACCTAATGCAGTTGCCCAGTTAGCAGGATTTTTCGTTAATTTTTCAACGCCTGTGTTAGCCGTTGTAATAGATGGTACAGCAAGAATAGCTGCAACAGATGAAGCAAGTAGCAAGCTTTTTAAAGGCTTCTTCATATAATTCCTCCAGAGAATCTATATTTTACAATAGAACCATGTTATTTGTTTTAAGACTAATATTAGTTTTAAGCTTTAAGTGATGAAGCTGATTTTTATTTTTATGTCCTCGAGCTACGAGGTATTACAATCACTTCAATCTTTGGTATTATCCTTTCTAATTTAAGAAAGATTGCGACCAACAGGAATGATTATAACACTAATTTTTTGAAAATAGCCTATGATGCGAAAGGGGATTTATTTTTAGCCGCTATTCTTGTGTTATTTATTGTGGTTATCAGTGGTGTATATAAAAGGATAAATTTTATGCTATTACCTGAAATGTTACTTGTCAGTTCCGCTATTTTATTATTGGCAATGATTGCAGCGAGTCTTTGCCGGCATTTGCCGATACCTTATACCGTGTTACTGGTGATAACGGGCTTGATGCTTAATTTCTTTTCAGAGACATTAAGTGAGTTTGGCATCTATCACTTTGAGGAATTATCACTTACCTCGGACTTAGTTTTATTTATATTTTTACCGGCGTTGGTGTTTGAATCCGCGTTATTATTAGATGCACGCGCGTTGTTAAGGAATAGCGTTTCAATTTTAGTGTTGGCGATTGTAGGCATGCTGATTTCTACAGTATTAGTAGGTATTGGTATTTGGTGGTCATTAGAATTACAAATTATGGTGGCACTTTTATTTGGTAGTTTAATTTCAGCAACTGATCCAGTGGCGGTGGTCGCGTTATTTAAAGAGTTAGGGGTGTCTAAGCGGCTCAATATTTTGGTTGAAGGCGAATCCTTGATGAATGATGCGACCGCGATTGTGTTATTTAATATTTTATTGTTAATGCTCACAAAAACCGATTTTTTAGTGAGTGATGGGGTCTTGGCGGTACAACAATTTTTAAAGGTGTTTATTGGCGGGGCTTTAGTCGGCGTCGTGATTGGCTTGCTAATGAGTGAATTATTAGTACGTCTGTATCATGGCAATCAAAGTATTCCGGTGGTGCTGTCTTTAATATTAGCGTATGCCAGTTTTATTATTGCCGAGCATGAATTTCATGTTTCAGGGGTAATGGCGGTTTTAACGGCGGCAATGTGTTTAAACATTTCGGGCTTGAGTCGTTTATCGCAAAAAACATCCGAAACCATTCATGAAACATGGGAATTTATTGTTTTAATCTGTAATTCCTTTTTGTTTATCTTGATTGGCTTATTTGTTGATTTAATACATTTAGCCCATTATTGGCAGCCGATATTATGGGCGGTGATCGCTGTTTATATTGCCAGAGCGGTGAGTGTTTATTTATTAATCCCCTTAACAACGCGGAGTTTTGGCTTAAAACGCATTACCTGGTCTGAACGACATATTATGTGGTGGGGAGGATTAAAAGGTGGGTTAGCGATTGCAGTGGTGTTATCTATTCCTGATAGCTTGGCTGAAAAAGAGTTATTAGTAGTGCTAACCTTAGGCGTGGTATTAGTTTCGTTATTAGTGAATGCAACGACGATTAATAGTCTCATGCACTTTTTGAAAATGGATTTATTAACCGACCATGAGCAGGCTGAACTCAGTTTGAGTATGCAAAAGGTGAATCAATCTACTGATAAAATTTTACATTGTTTTGCAACCTTACAGTTATTGGATTCCAAATTAGAATCCAGCGTAGAATCAAAATTACACCGTACCTTAGATGCAACTGATATTGTGTTGTCAGATACTCAACTCATTAAGCAAGTGCATTTGTATGCCTTAAGAGCGGAAAGTGAAGAAATTGATTATTTATATGATATAGGTGTGGTCAATTACCATACCTTGATTGAGTTCAAAAGTATTTTGCGTATTGACCAGCAGCATAGTATTGATTATTTACAAGGTATGGGAGCAGGTTGGTTACAACCTAATTTATTATTGGATTTTGAGCGTTTCATTATTCAAACCTTAACGGAAAGAAATTGGATGCCAGCGTTGTTAACACGTTATCAAACTCGCCGTTTTGCCAATAAAATATTACATGATATCGCAGGGGTATTAATGGCACATAAGGCCTTAGATTCGATACAGCTAATGCTAGATGAAGGCTTGGAGGCTAAAGTAATTGAGCCAATTCAACATATTTATCAACAGCGTTTGCAGCGTAGGCAGAATCGCTTACAGTATTTTAATGAAAATTATGCGGCTTTTTATCGACAGTATGAAGCGTTTTTATTTCAAAAAGTGGCGTTACGTTATTCATTGAAATTGGTGTATAAAAGCTATGAGCAAGGTTTAATTAGTGCTAAAGTGCAAAATGTCATTATTGGTAAATTAACGCATTCATTAAAGCAATTATCGAGTTTAAAAATTGCATTACGCATTGGTAAACGAGATAGTTGGATTGATAAAACGCCTTTTTTTAATGGACTGCCTACTGCGTGTTTACAACAGTTAGGTAATCAAGCAAGATATGTCAATTTTTTACCCCGTGATATGATATTTTCAAAAGGTCATAAAAGTGACTCTTTATATATTATTATTAGCGGTAAAGTAAAAATTATAACGGAATCAGTGGCAGATGAAGCCGCTGCAGTAGACTATTTATCCGAAGGTGAATTAATTGGTTTAAGTAAATTATATTTAGAGCCTTCTTGTGAGACAAAAGTAATCGCTGAAACCTATGTGAGTTGTTTGGGATTAACGATTAAAGATATATTAAGATTTTCCTTACAAACCCCTGAATTAGCAAAACGATTAGCAACCCTTGACGTTTAAAAAATATGAAAAATAAAGCAAAAATAAAAAAGTTTTTTACCGGTGAACAAGGTTTAGCACAGGTGATTGATAATTATTCGCCGCGTTCTGCACAAATAGAGATGGCAACGGCCATTGCTGAAAGTATTGATAATGAAGAACATGTAATTGTTGAGGCAGGTACAGGAACCGGTAAAACCTTTGCTTATTTAGTGCCTGCGTTGTTATCGGGTAAAAAGGTGATTGTTTCCACCGGCACTAAAAATTTACAAGATCAGCTGTTTAATAAAGATATTCCATTGATTCAACGTGCGTTAACACAGCCTTTTGAAGCTGCGTTATTAAAAGGGCGAGCGAATTATTTATGTACTTATCGTTTAGAAATTTCGATGCAATCGAATTTTAGCGGCAGCCGTGAAGAAGCTGCTGATTTGATGAAAATCAATAAATGGGCAAAACGCACGGTGACGGGTGAAATTACCGACATGGAAACGGTGATGGAAACCAGTCCTGTTTGGATGCAAGCCACGTCAACGAGAGAAAATTGTTTAGGTTCAGAATGCCCTGAATATAAAGAATGTTTTTTAATGAAAGCCCGAACGCGTGCTCAAACTGCAGATTTAGTGGTAGTTAATCATCATTTATTATGTGCGGATTGGGCGATTAAAAATTCAGGGAATGGTGAGTTATTACCCGAAGTGGACGTGGTGATTATTGATGAAGCACATCAGCTTTCAGAAACGGCCTCTAACTTCTTAGGTATTTCCTTAGGTTCTAAACAATTAGGTGATTTAGCCACAGATACGTTAAATGAATACCTGACTGATGGACAAGTTCAGCCAGCGTTACGCACGGCAAGTGAAAATCTAACGCATGAAATTCGTGATATGCGTTTGGCGTTTGGTGAAGAAATTCGCCGCGGTGAATGGAGTGACATTGATAAGTTGCCTAAAATTATGGGCGGTTTAACCCGTTTACAAGAGCATTTGGATGCTCTGGCTGATCAGTTAAATGTCGCCTCGGTGCGTAGCAAAGGCTTGGAATCTTGTTTCAAGCGTGCAGAGGACTTGGAAAATGAATTGAAAATGATTTTGGAGGATAACAGTGGTAAATGGGTGAAATGGTTTGAAGTACATCGTAAATCATTTTCATTGAGTTTAACGCCGTTGGATATTGCCTCTGAATTTAGTCAGTTTATGGCTTTGCAAAAAGCCTCATGGGTGTTTACCTCTGCGACCTTAAGTGTGGATAATAAGTTTGAACATTTTTCACGAAATTTAGGCTTAAGTCAGGCGAAAAGTTATAGTTGGGAAAGTCCGTTTGATTTCCAAAAACAATCGTTATTTTATCACCCCAAAGGCTTGCCGATGCCGAATGAAGCTAATTTTGTTGATGAGATTGTTAAAGTCGCATTG
>CAJVYO010000064.1 GCA_913009515.1 uncultured Methylococcaceae bacterium | reverse complement strand
AAATCGATTGTTGCAGCCCATGCGGTGATTATTCCTGAACCCAATATGCCGCTTACCATCACTGAAATTACCGCGTTTTTTGAAGGTAATGCCATTGTTGGCTCAAAAATGACCGGCGAAGATGCTCTCGCTTTTACTGATTTTCGTCTCCATAACGATGGTTTTAGCCGCTTTATCATTATTGATAAATCCCTACAAACCCAACAAGCGGCACGACTATTACAACGCTTATTTGAAATAGAAGTCTATCGAGTAATTGCCCTACTCGCTTTTCCTATTGCACAAAAACTCGCGCCTGAAGTCAGTAAGGCAGAACAACGCTTATCAATACTTACCTCACAAATGTCACAAAAATCCTGTGATGATGCCGAACTATTAGAACAACTCACCCAATTAGCCGCTGAAGTGGAAAGTCATATTTCACATAGTCAATTTCGTTTCGGAGCCGCTGAAGCCTATAACAAAATTGTCAAACAACGCATTATTGATATTCGTGAAGTAAAAATTCCCGGCATTCAAACACTGGACGAATTTCTCTGTAAACGTATGCAACCCGCGATGAATTCTTGTCATTCAACCGCAAAACGTTTTAGCCTGCTCTCAAAACGCATTAGCAATGCAGGGCAATTACTGCGCACGCGGGTTGATATTTCCATTGAACAACAGAATCAAGCCCTGCTCACTTCAATGAATTTACGCGTTAAAATGCAATTACGCCTACAAGAAACTGTTGAAGGTTTATCAATTGTTGCCATCACCAGTTATGTGGTGAACTTATTACACAGTTTTACCAAGGCTCTACAAAGTGCCGGCTACATTACGCTTAAGCCTGAAATCATTTCAGGTATTGCGATTCCCGTGGTATTAGTGATTGTGGCGATTGGTGTGCGTCGTTTACATAAAGTAATTAAACGTATTGACGAATAAATGAATAAACCAATAGATATTTTTAAAAATAAACTGCATAACCGAAAAAAATCATTACAATCACTCACTGCATCAGAAGCTAGAATGCGTTCCATTATCAATAATGCCTCAGATGGTATTATTGTGATTGATATACACTGTATTATTCAAGTTTTTAGCCCTTCTGCTGAAATCATTTTTAAATACACGGCAGCAGAAGTCATTGGCAAAAATATCAATATTTTAATGCCTGAACCCTTCCATAGTCAGCATAATAGTTATTTAAAAAAATATAGTCACACTAAGAAGCATAATATTATTGGAAAAAATCGAGAAGTCACTGGTAAACGTAAAAATGGTGACATCTTCCCAATGGATTTAGCGGTAGGTGAGTCCATTATTGGTGAACAATACTTATTCACCGGTATTATTCGAGATATTACCCTAAGAAAAAAAGAACAAGAATCTTTGATTTTAGCAGAAGAAAAGTCTCGCTTGCTACTATCTTCAATAGGCGAAGGGATATTTGGCATCAATACTGAAGGCTTAGTTAACTTTATTAATCCAGCCGCCCTACTCATGCTGCAATATAAAGAACAGGAATTATTAGGTCATAATATTTATCCTATTTTTCATCATAATGCTAAAAATCGGGCTAATAATCATAAAGCTACCCAATATTCAATTCAGACTGCGATTAATGAAGGCAAAATAACCCATATTGATCATGAAATTTTATGGCGTAAAGATGGTTCTTCTATACCGATTGAATATAAAGTTAGACCGGTTATCAAAAATGAAGTCATTGAAGGTGCTGTTTTCATTTTTAGTGATATAACACAGCGCGTACTGGCTAATCAAACGCTTATTAATGAAATTGCCAACCGCAAACAATCTGAAAATATCGCTGAACACGCAAGAGAACGCCTAATCAATATTACCAATAATGTGCCGGGTGTCGTGTTTCAATTACAAGCCTATAAAGATAATTTAACCCTAAGTTATATTAGTGAAGGTATTGATGAATTACAGGGTTGTAGTGTTAAAGACGTTCTTAAGAACTTTGACTGCTTTATTAACTCAATTCACAGTGAAGACCGCAGTACTATCAAAGATGTTATTCAAGATGCCATACAAGCCATTAAACCCTTAAGCTATGATTATCGTGTTTTAGATAATGAGGGCAATGAAAAATGGGTACATATGGCTGCCTCTTTGCATAAACAGACCGGCGATCATGAAGCTAACAACGCTCAGGATATTGTTATGTTTGAACAACTGACAATAGATGATGATGTCATTATTAATGGCAATCTAACAGATATCACCGCAACAAAGTTAGCCCATAAAATATTATTAGAACAAAAACATGAATTAACGGTTGCTAAATTAATTGCAGAAGAAGCAACGCAATCTAAATCAGAGTTTTTAGCGAATATGAGTCATGAGATTCGTACGCCAATGAATGCTATTATTGGTATGAGCTATCTTGCCTTACAAACACACCTAAATCCAAAACAAAGTGACTATGTTAATAAAATTCATAATGCAGGTAATGCATTACTAGGCATCATTAATGATATTTTGGATTTTTCCAAAATTGAAGCGGGTAAGCTCGAAATAGAAGCGATTGATTTTCAATTAACCGATGTTTTAGAAAATCTGACTACCTTAGTCGCTGATAACGCACATGCTAAAAATACTGAATTACTCATTTCGCTTAAAAATGACATTCCTGATAACTTAATAGGCGACCCATTACGGCTCGGTCAAATACTCCTAAACCTCGTCAATAATGCCATTAAATTTACAGATGAAGGCACCATTGTTATCAACATAGAGAAACATTCTATAACTGATAGTCATATTAAATTAACATTCAGCGTCACTGATAGTGGTATTGGCATGACTGAAGACCATCTGAGTAAATTATTTAACGCCTTTTCTCAAGCCGATTCTTCAACAACACGAAAATATGGCGGCACCGGTTTAGGACTATCAATTTGTAAACAATTGACCTTATTAATGGATGGTGATATCAAGGTTGCCAGTATTTATGGTAAAGGTAGTACCTTCACCTTTACAGCCAGTTTTGCTATTAATGAAGCCGATAGTTCTTTGCATAAAATCACCTATAATTCTATCAAAAACCTACGCATCTTAATTGTTGATGATAGCCCAATTGCCAGAGAAATATTAGAACAAATTGCACTACATTTGCAATTTAATGTCACCACCACAGCCTCTGGAGAAAAGGCGATTTTGCTCACTCAACAAGCTGAAGCCTCATCAACACCCTTTGATATTATTTATTTAGATTGGAAAATGCCTAAATTAAATGGCATTAATGTATGCAAACGCATTTTATGCAATCAACATATTAACAAACCGCCTAAATTAGTGATTATGACCGCTTATGATCGCAGTGAAGCCTTAAAACAAGTACAAGACACTCATATTTCAGCGATATTATCTAAACCTATTACTTCAGCAAGTTTTCTGGCAACTACCTTGCAAGTCTTGAACTATCAAAATAACTCTGACTTTTCCACCAAGCAAACCAAAAAGATAACAGCTATCTCAAAGATTCAAGGAGCTAACATACTGTTAGTCGAAGATAATGAGATAAATCAACAAATTGCCTTTGAATTATTAACTCAAAATGCTTTTATCGTCACTATTGTAAGTAATGGTCAAGAATGCCTAGATATTTTAAAATCAAAACGCTTCGAGCTTATCTTAATGGACATACAAATGCCCATTATGGATGGCTATACCGCCGCTCGACACATTAGACAAAATTCAGACTTTAATGACTTGCCTATTCTCGCGATGACAGCCAATGCTATGGTAGGTGATAAAGATAAATGTTTAGCAGCGGGTATGAATGACCATATTTCTAAACCAATTAACCCGACAGCTCTCTTTAATGCTTTATCTCAATGGATAAAACCCGATACCACTCGAATTATTCCTGAACATTCAATCCATTCCACACAGTCAGATACTGATAACCAAGGCTTTATATTGCCCGGTTTTGATGTAAACACAGCACTAACTCGTATTGGTGGAAATCTTCAAGCCTATAAGAAAACTTTATTTAAAGTCACTGAATCTGAACAAGATGCTATTCAAAGGCTTAAAGCCGCTCTTGAAAACCATCAATATACAGATGCTATTCGCATTGCCCACACTCTAAAAGGCATCTTTGGCAATTTAGGTGAAAATAAGCTCTACACATTATCTGATACCCTTGAACAAGCCTTAAGCGATGATAATACCCATGTTCCAGAGCTATTAATTCAGCAGCTTGAGATAGCCTTAAAAGATGCCTTGCAACGTATTACTGATGCCTTAAAAACTCAACCATTAATAGCTAAAAAAAAGACGCTTAGAATAGATAATATACTGACTGAATTAAAATCTATTTATCAACGCATAGAAGATTTCGACCCTACCGTAGAAGCATCCATTGATAACTTACTAGCTCATGAAAATAATGCTGAAGATTTAGTGGAGATGCTACAACAATTACAATATAATCTAGGGCAATATGATTTTGATGCAGCCTTGCTCATTATCCAAAATATTATTGAGCGACATAAAACATAGTTCTCATCTATCTTATAGGTTATTTTTTAATGCATACTAAACATCAAAAATCCACTATTCTTATTGTTGATGATGCCCCTGCTAATATTGATATTGTAAAAGATGTGTTATCCAGTCAATACAACTTACAAGCCGCCATTAATGGTCCAATTGCACTAAAAATTATTGACAAGAAAAAACCTGACCTTATTTTATTAGATATTATGATGCCAGAAATGGATGGCTACGAAGTCTGTGAACACTTAAAAAATAATGATGAAACCAAAGATATCCCCGTCATCTTTTTAACCGCTAAAGTTGATGCCAGCAATGAGATGCAAGGCTTCAAACTAGGAGCAGTCGATTATATAACCAAGCCTATCTCACCGCTGATTCTATTAGAACGCGTTAAGACACATTTAGAATTAAAATCGATTCGTGATTCATTGAAGCATCAAAATGGAAGATTAGAAAATAAAGTTAGAGAACGTACACAACATATTGAAGAATTACAAAATGTGACGGTTGTTGCTATGGGAGCCATTGCTGAAGCTCGCGACCCCGAAACGGGCAATCATTTAAAACGCACTCAACAATACGTTAAACTCCTCGCTGAAAAATTACAAAATCACCCTAAATTTGCACATTTTTTAACGCCTGACACTATCATATTACTTCATAAATCTGCCCCACTACATGATATTGGTAAAGTAGGAATATCCGATAAAATTTTATTAAAACCTGGTAAATTATCAGACGAAGAATTTGAGGAAATGAAAAAGCATACTACCTATGGCTATGAGGCGATTAATACCGCTGAAAAAGGTATGACTGACAGTGATAATTTTCTTTATTTTGCAAAAGAAATTGCCTATGGACATCAAGAAAAATGGGATGGTTCTGGCTATCCTCAAGGCTTAAAGGGCGAAGATATTCCTATCTCAGCACGCTTAATGGCAGTAGCCGATGTCTATGATGCCCTTATTAGTAACCGCGTATACAAGCCCGCCTTTTCCCATGAAAAATCAATCGCCATTATGAAAGAAGGTAGAGGCAGTCATTTTGACCCAGATATGCTGGATGCCTTTTTAGACATCGCCGATGATTGCCATGCTATTGCTCAACAATTTATAGATTCTGAACAAGAACTAAAATTATCTGCAAGTCTTTAAAAAACCTTCCTGCTATTAACTCCCAAAATATACCTTAAAAATACCTGACTTAAATAGGCAGGCATAATTAACTTAACATTTTTATGTTCGTCATTCCTTCCTGAGTGCTCTTAGTGCGTATTTTAAAAGTAGCCAAAATACCTAAAGGGTACAATATTTGATATCTATATTTTGTTACCCACACAAAGTGATATTCAATGTTATATACTGTATGACTGCCATAACGATAATCCATTACAAAATTATAACATTTGAGATAAATCTGTTCGCCTAAAAGGCGAAGGTTTTAACCTTGCGAATGGAAAATAAATGGGAAATCATTAAGCCCTTATTACCTAGTCCATTACAAGATGACCGTCCAAGAACAGTAAAAGTGTAAGAAAAATTATCAATGCTATCTTGTATATTACATGTAGCGGTTGTTTTTGGCGTTTGCTTCCGCATGAATTCCCTGCACGGCAAACTGTATACGGATATTACAGGTACTGGACAAAAAATAATACATGGCAATATATTCACGATACTTTACGTACTAAAGTTACATACAGCGAAAGCTATCAAGGCATACTATGCATTGAATGATCCATTTGTTCATGTTCCATATCGTTATTAACATCGTCTGACATCATCATTTCCATTGACTGCATATGATGCTGCATACTCTTGAAACCATCTTCAGAAATTAAAAATTTCACACCGCTATACATCGTTAAGCCACCCATTATTAACATCACTAATGCTGCGCATTTCAACATAATACCGCGTGCTTTAGTGCCAATTTTTCCGAAAGCAAAAGTAACAATTAACATCGTTGGTAGAGTACCTAAACCCAAGGCTAGCATCATTAAGCCCCCTTCTGCCGGAGTAGCTGCTGAGGTAGCATTCATCGCCATTGCAAAGGTTAAAGGGCAAGGCATTAAGCCATTTAAAGCCCCGCCCATACTTGCACCTAACACAGAACCTCTGCGGGCTGCTGCCATAAAAATTTTATTTAAAATACTCGTTGGCATAAATTTCATTGAAAATTGCCACGGTGAAATTCCGACAATTCCCAATGCTAATACAATCACAAACAAGCCAATGGTGACCTGTAAAATTCCTTGAATATGCCCTAATAAACCGGTGGAAACTAACGACACTCCAATAAAAGCAGCCGTCACACCCACAAGGGTATACATACTAATGCGTGTAAAATGATACGCGAGATAAGGCCATGCACTTTTCTTCTCGGTTTTCATAAAGAAACCCGCGACTAATGCACCACACATGCCCGCACAATGCCCACTGCCTAAAAAACCCGTCATAAAGGCAAGCATATAGACGGTCGTATCTAAACTAGCTAAAAATTCAATCACATTATTTTCCGTTAATTCGTAAGGAATTGACTATTACCGAGACTGAACTTAATGCCATCGCAGCCGAAGCAATCATAGGATTTAAACGCCCCACTGCCGCAACAGGAATGGCGACGGTATTATAAGCAAATGCCCAAAAAAGATTTTGTTTGATAATTTTCATGGTTAAAGTACTTAATTCAACCGTTTCAGAGACTTTAGCAATATCGCCATTCACTAGGGTTAAATCCGCTGATTCAATCGCAATATCAGTACCATGTCCAATCGCAAAACCGACATTAGCCGCGGCAAGGGCAGGTGCATCATTAATGCCATCGCCAATCATCCCCACAACACCACCTGCTTGTTGTAAACGATGAATCTCCGCTAATTTTTGTTCAGGGGTTGCATGTGCCACGATGGTTTTAATGCCCACTAAATCAGCAATATGCTCTGCGGTGGCTTGGGTATCACCTGTTACCATTAAGGTTTCAATATTCATCGCATGCAAAGCGGCAATCGCTTCTTTAGCCGATTCACGCGGTTTATCTGCAATACCAAATAATGCACTGGCTTTGTCATTCACTGCCACAAATACGGGAGTCTTACCTTGCTTGCCTAAACCATCAAGCTCAGTCATTAAATCAGTAATATCAATACGACAATCATCCATCCATGCCTGATTACCAATATATAAGTGATAACGGCCTACTTTTGCTTTTAAACCTCGTCCGGCAATGACTTTAAAATCTTTAACCGCTTTAAACTTAAATTCATGCTCGGCTTGTGCATAATTCACAATTGCTTGTGCTAAAAAATGTTCCGAACTATGTTCAGCCGCTGCCACATGTGTTAATAAAAGCTCATCACTATGCTGGCTAATATTAATAAAATCCGTCACTTCAGGTTTACCTTCGGTAATGGTGCCGGTTTTATCAAAAATAATCGCATTGAGATGGGTTGCGGTTTCTAGGCTTTCACCATTACGAATATACACACCGTGTTTTGCTGATTTACCCGTGCCGACCATAATCGCGGTCGGAGTAGCTAAACCTAATGCACATGGACACGCAATTAATAACACTGTAATGGCACTACTAAATGCAAACGCAAGCGGTGCGCCTAGCCACATCCATGAACCAAACGTCAGCACTGAAATCGCCATGACGCTAGGCACAAATACCGCCGAAATTTTATCGACTAATTTTTGTACCGGTAATTTAGCCGCTTGAGCTTGGTCAACCATGTTAATAATACCGGCTAATACGGTATCCATACCGACCGCCGTTGCTTTAATGGTTAGTATGCCGGTACCATTGACACAGCCACCAATGACTTTATGAC